>VGOO01000016.1 GCA_016875925.1 Chloroflexota bacterium | reverse complement strand
CCCGCTCGATGCTGTCTTTCGACCTCTTCGCCCCCAACTCCGACACCGCCTGGCGGATTTCCTTCTGCAATTTTGCTGCTTCCATGAGAATAGCATCTTTTGTCTCCCTGACTAGCTTCTGCCCCTCAGCCCTCAATTTCTGCAGTTCGGTCAACAGCTCCCGCCTTTGCACTTCCAGCTCAGCCTTGTCTCGCTCCAGGCCATTTCGTAACTCCTCTGCCAGCCGTTTTTCTTTTACCAGGTCAGTCAGTAAAGTCTCCAATTCCTGGTTGCCCTTTGAAAGCATTCCCCTGGCCTGGTCAACAATCTCGGCTGGCACGCCTAACCTGGAAGCTGTAGCCAACGCATTGCTGCCACCAGGTATCCCCACGATGAGACAATAGGTAGGGGAAAGAGTAACAGGGTCAAAATCAAAAGATGCATTCTGCATCCCGCGAGTAGCATGGGCAAAGGCTTTCAAGGCGCCGTAGTGTGTGGTGGCTACAGTCAAGGTACCGCGAGACAAAAAGTGAAGCAGGATAGAGCGTGCCAGAGCCGAGCCTTCTTCAGGGTCGGTGCTGGTACCCAGTTCATCCAGAAGCACCAGGCTTTTTTTACTGGCGCTGCCAATGACACGCACGACGTTCCCTATATGCCAGCTAAAGCTGGAAAGCGTCTGCTCGATGCTCTGCTCATCGCCAATGTCGGCAAACACGTTATCGAACATAGGCAAACAGCTCTCTGCAGCCGCAGGAATCGGTATGCCAGCCTGCATCATCAAGCTAAGCAGCCCCATGGTCTTCAGCGCCACCGTCTTACCGCCGGTGTTGGGACCAGTAATCACCAGGACAGAGAAATCTCGGCCTAACTCAACTGAAAGCGGCACAGCTTTTTCCGCCAGTAAAGGATGCCTGGCAGCTATCAGCCTTAAGAGTCCGGAAGGCTCATCCTCTGCACCCTGCGCCTTTCCATCAAAAGAGGTGATAGTCGGTTCCGTTGCCCTGGCCCTCTGAGCATACCTGGCCTTGGCCAGCGCCATGTCCAGCTCGGCAACTAACTCAACGTTGCGCCGGATTTCCGCCTCATGCGCCCCAACCTTATTGCTCAACTCCCCGAGTATTCTCTCGATTTCCCGCTTTTCATCCAGCGCCAGCTCCCTTAGCTCATTGCCCAGTTCCATCGTAGCCCATGGCTCTACAAACACGGTTGCTCCAGTATTAGAAACATCGTGAACGATGCCCTTAATCTCTCTGCGACACTCGACCTTCACCGGGATGACATATCGCCCTTCCCGTTCGGTGATAAGATGTTCCTGGATAATAGTACGCCCCTTAGTCCCCTTCATAATGCCGTCCAGTCGCTTCAGTAATTCTCCCCTTGCTTGCCTCAACCTTTGCCTGGTATTCGCCAGCTTAGGAGAAACCGAATCCAGCACTTCGCCAGTAGATGAAATTGAGCTGCCTATATCCTTCTCCAGTTGTCGAAGCTCAACTATGCCCTGAGCGATACACCACAACTTTGGGAACTCATTAGATAGCTTGCTCAGCCTGCTCCTCAGCCGTGAAACCGCACCCAAAGTATCATGTATTTCTACCAGCTTCGCCGATTCTAGCACCTTGCCCAGGGCTGCCATCTTCGCCTCTTCACGCACATCACGAACTCCGCCGATGGAGAAATCAGGCTCTCTGGCAAGCAGGTGCCGGGCTTCAGCCGACTGTCTCAGCAGCAGAGAAACCGTTTCATAATCCGCCGACGGCTGCAATCCCAGCGCCAACTCACGGCTGGCTGAAAACGAAGCAAAGTCGGCCAGTATCTCCCGTATCCTGGGAAACTCCAGTATCTCCAGGCTCTTGTTATCCAAGTCTTTGTCCGTCCTCTGGTCTGCACCTACATTGTATCACCCCACATCGCCAAACCTGAACCAATGGCCCCATTGGTCGTTCATCTAGATGCTACCTGTCCAACCTGAATCGCCTCTGCCATTGTGACCTTGAGCACAGCGAAGAGTGACAGCTTCCTAGGTGGCACCTGCCCACAGGTGGCCCATACAGGATAGAAATCACGGCGGCCACCCGAAGGCGGGTGACACGTATGTAAACTTGCAACCTGCAACCCTAGGTCACCGCACGGGCAGCCTTCTGCTTGACGAACCCCTAAATGCCTAATAGACTTGTCATTGTCCCATGTCACAGAATCGAGTAATAGTCATCGGCGCTGGGGCCAGCGGCATGATGGCTGCCGGCCATGCAGCCGAGCTAGGCGCTCAAGTCCTGCTCCTGGAAAAGACTGAGCAACCAGGCAAAAAAATCCTTATCTCCGGCAGGACACGGTGCAATCTCACCAACGCCAGGACTCTAGACAATTTCATCGCCATGTACGGCCTCAACGGGAGTTTTCTGCGTAGCGCCTTTCATCGCTTCTTCCGCGACGACCTGCTAGCACTGCTAAAACGCTACGGCGTTGACACCAAATCTGAGTCCGACGGGCGTATCTTCCCCGCCTCTGATGACGCTCACGATGTAGTCAAAGCCCTGCAACGCTACACGTCTGACCACGGCATGCAAACACAGACAGGCACAAAAGTAACCGGCATACAGGTGGAGAGAGGCCAAGTCACAGGCGTGCAGACTGAGCAAGGCACATACCTGGCAAAGGCAGTAGTCCTGGCTACAGGAGGCGCTTCTTTCCCCGGCACCGGCTCCACCGGGGACGGCTACCACCTGGCTGCAGCTTTGGGCCACACTATAGTTAAGCTGCGTCCTAGCCTTATCCCTTTGGTTGTCCAGGAAACAGAACTCGCCCGAAGCATGCAAGGGGTCAGCCTGAGAAACGTGCGCCTCACCGCCTACAAATGCCCATCTGAAAAAATCGACGACTTCTCAGCTCCGACCACCGATTCAGGCCGAGGCACGGGGAAAAAACCAAGCCACCCCATTATCGAGAGCCGACGGGGCGACCTGATAATGACCCACTTCGGCATCGGCGGACCTGTAACATTACAGACGAGCCTGGCTATTGTCGATGCGCTGGAAACCAGCCCTGTCAGCATCGCCATCGACCTTATGCCGGACACAACCGAAAGAGGACTCGATACCCAACTGCAACGCAACTTCAACCGCCACGGCAAACGAACCTACAAACGCATATTGGCAGAGCTACTACAGCCCAAAATGATTGAACCTCTCTCAAAAATGACAGGCATACCGGCCGAAAAACAAGCCCACCAGCTTACTGCAGAGGAGCGTAAGCGCCTGGTGAAGCTGCTCAAGTCGCTGCGTTTCAACATCAAGGGACCACTCCCCCTGTCTTCAGCTATGGTCACCGCCGGCGGCGTGTCCCTGAAGGAGATAAACCCGCACACCATGGAATCGCTATTGGTTAAGGGGCTTTTATTCTGCGGTGAGGTTATGGATATCGATGCTGAAACTGGCGGCTACAATCTGCAGGCTGCCTTTTCCACCGGCTATGTCGCCGGCGAACACGCAACAGCCGCCACGAAGGCTATGCAATGAAACCATACGGAATTACAATGCGCAAATTACGAACTCTTTCAGGCTCTCCGCCAGAGCGCACAACGGCAAGCCAACCACGTTGAAATAATCGCCATCTATCCTCTCGATTAGCAGCGCTCCCAACCCCTGGATAGCATAGGCACCAGCCTTGCCCAGAGGCTCGCCCGACTGAACATAAGCATCTATCTCCCCAGCAGTCAGCTTTCTGAACTGAACACTCGTCTCCTCCGATCTGGATACTGATCTGCCTTCGTCAGCATCAAGTATAGTAAAGCCAGTGATAACAGAATGCGTCTTCCCGCTCATCGCTAATAGCATCTCCCTTGCCTCGCCCTCGGTTTTGGGCTTACCCAAAATCTTGCCCTCCAGAACGCCAAAGGTATCGGCTGCTATTACTACAGCATTCCGATATTTCTTAGCCACAGAGGAAGCTTTTCTCAGCGATAACGACTTTGCCAGTTCATGGGGGTCCAGTCCGGATTCCAAATCCTCCACCGAATTGCTCGGCACCACCTGGAACTTCAAGCCAATCTGCTCCAGCAACTGCATCCGCCTGGGAGACTCCGAAGCTAATATGAGCTGCTTCATAGCTTTATGTCAAACACAACAGGCTGTCTGCGGTCAGACACTAAGATACGACTTTTCAAGATTTAGCAACAGCCTTTTCATCTCCAAACCCCCACTGAAACCACCCAAACCACCATCGCTGCGAACCACCCTATGACAGGGAATAACAACAGGTAACGGATTTTTCCCAAGAGCCCGCCCCACTGCCCGCGTAGCCTTGGGCGCCCCTAACTGCTCAGCCACCCAACCATAGCTCCTGGTTTGGCCATAGGGAATGCTCCTGGTTATCTCCCACACATCTTGTCGAAATCTGGTAGCCCCAGACAAGTCCAGCCGGGCACGGAAATCTACACGCTCACCGCTGAAATACCGCTGCAAACGCTGTGGCAAGTCAGTAGATAAGTCAGAAATGCCGCCACCGACACACAAACATGAGTTGCCAATCGCGCTGAGCACTTCACCTCTGGATGTCAGCGGTAGAATCAATCGCCGCAGTCCTTTTGCCGAACTGACAACGCCTACCCACCCCAAGGCAGTCTGAAATACCATCGAGCTTAACTCAGTCATGACAGAATCGCTAAAAGTCCTTGCTGGTCTTCAGGTCTTGCCTTCCAGTCTATCTAGAGCCGAGCTATAAACACGGTACGTCCCCAAATCGAAAAGGACAAAGCGCACTTCCTCCAATGTAGTTGACACAGAACGCAGAAAAGAGACAACCGTTTTCAGGGCTATCTCCGCTGCCTCAGCCACAGGATAGCCATAAGCCCCTGTGCTTATAGAAGGAAAGGAAACGCTCCTCAGTTTGCGCTCTGTAGCCAGCTTGAGGCACTCACGATAAGCACTTGCCAGCAGGTCAGGTTCGCCATGGCCACCGCCATGCCAGATCGGGCCTACGGTATGAATCACATACTTCGACAGCAAGTTTCCGCCCGTGGTGATCACTGCCTTGCCCGTATCCAATCGTCCAATCTTGGCTACAATCTGCTTGCATTCCTCCTTAATAGCAGGACCGCCGGCACGGTGAATAGCCCCATCAACACCCCCACCACCCATCAGGCCAGAATTAGCAGCATTGACAATAGCATCTGTGCTCTGCCTTGTGATATCACCTTGCATCAGCACTAGTTTTGTCTTGCCAATTGTTCTGGAACTAGCCTCGTTCATATCTAACCCCACAACCCACATCAGCCTAATTCAGGCTCAATTAACCCATAATCACCGTCATCACGCCGGTAAAGCACACTAAGCGCTTTGTTATCATCATTTACAAAGAGGAAAAAGTCATGGCCCAAAAGCTCCATCTGCTCCGCCGCATCTGCGATAGTCATCGTCTTGGCTACAAACCGCTTGACCCGCACCACTTTGGGCGCAGCCTCGGCTTCCTCCACCAGCACTGGCCGCAATGGAGCGCCCCGGCCTTTCCGATATCTTTTCCCCTTAAATCGCTCTATCTGACGAGACATCACCTCATAAGCGGCATCCACAGCCGCATATACATTGTCTCCCCGCTCCTCTCCCCGCAACAGCGTACCTTTGCTACTCAACGTCACCTGAACCGTGAAGCGTTGCTGGGGAGAACGCGTCTTCTCTTCACGTATTTCGACTTTGCCACCATTCATGCTAGGCAAATATCGACTCAATTTCCCTATTTTCTTGTTAACATAGCTTTCGATTGTCTCTACATCTTTCAGATTCTTAGTGATGACTTCCAGTTCCATTTTCCTCAACTCCTTATTTTAGACTTCCCTGGCCAGGGTCAAACCCCAAACTGTTCTGGTTCCCCCTTTCTTGAGGGCACTAGCGCACGCTTCTAATGTAGCACCAGTGGTACAAACATCATCAATTAGCATAACGCCAGCGCCAGCCAGTTTGGCATTCCTGCAGATAAAAGCATCAATCACGTTATTCCTGCGCTCCTCTACATTCGTTGTCCTCACTTGTGGCAAGCTATTCTTGGAACGACAGAGGCAATCCTCTATCACTGGCAAGCCAATCAACTTGGACAATTCACGAGCCAATAGCACTGACTGATTATAACCCCGTTGCCTCAGCCTGCGAGGATGAAGCGGCACCGGCACCAGTATATCGCCAGGCACAGGATTTGACTGCAGGTAATTGCGCATCAACCTGGCCAGATAAGGAGCCACAGCTCTTAGATTGTCGTATTTCAGGGCGTGAACTGCCTGGCGTACCGTACCCTCCAACCGGAAAGGTGAACGAACCCCATCGATACCTTCCTGACTGCTCCAACAATCAGGACAAAACCCACCGCTTGAGCCTGGTTTACCGCATTTTTGGCAAAAGGGAGGGAAAAGCCGCGGTAGCGTCCTAGTACAGTCATCGCACAAAAAGCTGCCTAATCTACCGCAGCCAAGACAACGCCGCGGAAAAAAAAGGTCAACCACTACCTCTTGGAGCTGGCTCGACAACAAAGACAAAGCAACCACCCCAAAAGCTACGAGGACAAAACCAGTAGTTGCAGCTATCGACTACACACGCGAGCGCGGGCTAGGCCCTGTCCCGCTGAAAATAGGCTCATTTCGATATACGTCACCATTCCTGATCTTGATATTAAAGTCACAATCAGGATTGGAACATACCCAAGCCTTGTAGTGAATCGCCGCCCCTTGACTACCGAAATCAGATAGTGGCAACAGATCTCCGACCTTACATTTTAGGCATTTTGGAAAGGAATTATTTTCCACTTTCCACCTCCTCCAAACTCTAAAGTATACAATAGGCTTTGCAGCCCTGGCAAATCACGATTGTCCCAGCTTCACCTCACCCAGCCTACTATAAACCGCACCGCTAGGCAAAAGCTGACTCCTCATCAAGTTAACACTATTCACCTCTACTTCGCAGTCAATCTTCGGCGATTTCCTGGTCACCATTTCACCAAAGCTACGTTTGTCACCGGGCAAAGCCCCTTCTCGCAACCGCGCCAAGGTCAGGTGTGGAGTAAACGGTCGCGACTCTCTGGCAAACCCCAATGGCACCAGTCCATTATCGATGCGCTGCTGCATAGTCAACAGCTTCTCAACCTCACCACTAGTGCCTACCCACAAAACGCGAGGCTGCCTTAGGTTAGGAAAAGCCCCCACCTCGCTAAGAACCAGCCGGAATGGCGTCATCCCCTGAACAGCCTGTCCCATGACTCTAACTATCCGCTCCATCCTTTGCTGGGATATGTTCCCCAGGAATTTCAAGGTGAGATGAATCACCTCCGGAGCTACCCACTTCACGAAAGTATCTCCCGGAGATTTCAGCTCATCCTGCAATTTACGCAGACTGGACCTGACTTCATTCGACAACTCAATAGCAATAAACGACCTGATTTGTTCCATACTCATTGAGTCGCACTACCTTTAGTGGTCACCGCCAAGCACAAACTAAATACCCAACAACTTTCTAGCATTGCCACCAAGTATCTTCTCTTTAGCATCCTGGAGCAAGCCAACAGAATTAATCTGGTCTATAATTCGCCTGGGTGAAAGCAGCGGATTGTCACTGCCAAAGAGAATCTTGTCGCTGCCCACTATATCGGCCACGTGTCTGAATATCTGCGGCTTGTACAAAAATGGCGTGGCAGCGGTGTCAAAATAGCAGTTGGCCATCGCCGTTTCCACCTCCGGCATCAAGGCATAGAAGGGCAAACCACCACCCCAATGAGCCAGCACAACTTTCAAATCCGGAAAGCTAACTATGAAAGGATAAATCATCTCCGGCCTGACTATGCCCTTGCCAAAATACTGATGTCCCACTGGTTCCGAAGTATGTGCCAGGAAAATCAAGCCATGCTCCATGACGGCTTCCACCACAGGTTGCATTGCTTTCTTATTCCTAAGGTCAAAGCCCTGTACATCTGGCCTCATCTCACCGATTCCTCTTGCTCCACTCCTGGCACAGCGCTCCACCTCCTTAACTGCCCTCCCCACGTCATTAGGTTGAACCACACAGAAGCCGATGAGCCGCTGCGGATAGCGAGCTACACAGTCCAAGATATAATCGTTCATCTCCTGGCACATCCGGTGTCTCACTATCCCAAAGCCCAGGATTACAGACATATCCACACCACATTCATCCATGCTCTGCACAAGCTCTTCAGCCGTGGACAGCTTGGCCTTTGGCTGAGAATAAAGCTCACGAAAGCAGGCATCACGCGCTGCATATTCATTGCGTTCATTTTTCATTTTGGGCGATACTACGTGTGTGTGAAAATCGATAATCATCGGGAGCATTATAGTCGAACCGAATCCAGCTTCTCAACCAGAACTTGTTGACACAGAGTACGTGTTTGTTTATTATCGACAGCTAGTAACAAAGCCGTTCTACAAGGAGGCGGATTATGCCGAGGTTCACACGTTTTCTGCTCACCACTCTGGTTCTCCTAGCCGTCATCATCATCTCCTGTGCTCCCTCCAAATCCCCCGCTTCAGCCATCCTCGATGACCCAATACAAATCGACTCGGGCTTGGTCTCAGGAATTACTACCAATGGCCTCAGGATTTATAAGGGCATCCCTTTCGCTGCACCACCTGTGGGCAACCTGCGCTGGAAGCCACCGCAACCAGTGACACCCTGGCAAGGTGTGAGGCAATGCACCGAATTCGGCCAAGTCCCCCACCAATGGGCAGCCCTCGGCCCTCCACCCAAAGACAGCAACGAAGACTGCCTCTACCTCAATATCTGGACACCCGCCAAGAGGCGCAGTGACCGGTTACCCGTCATGGTCTGGCTTTACGGTGGAGGTTTCCGCTTCGGCTCAGGTTCGACTCCCCTTTATGATGGAACGAATTTAGCAAAGCATGACGTAGTGGTGGTTACCTTCAACTATCGAGTAGGTACAATGGGATTTATCGCCCACCCCCAGCTTTCCAAGGAATCGGAGCATAACTCTTCTGGCAACTATGGCATCCTTGACCAGATAGCTGCCCTACAATGGATACAGAGGAACATTGCTGCCTTTGGAGGCGACCCTAACCGCGTTACTATATTCGGCGAATCAGCAGGCGCAATCAGCGTTGCCTTCCTCATGGCATCACCTTTAGCCGAAGGGCTATTTCAACGAGCCATATCCCAAAGTCTGGCTGAGCTAGGCCTCTTAGCACACATCAGGGAAAAGCGATATGGCATTGAACCAGCAGAGAGCCAAGGGGAACAGCTAGCTAAGGACCTAGGTTGCGATACAACCCCCGACTCCATAGCTTGCATGAGAACCAAGAGCGCAGAGGAAGTCATGGCTGCGGGCAAACCGCCGGCAGACTACCTCTCTCATGGATACAGGTACGGGCCTATCGTGGATGGCTGGTTGCTACCCGATCTGCCGATGAACATCTTCGAAGCCGGCAAGCAACACGATGTCCCCTACCTGCTCGGCTCCAATGCAGACGAATGGGCACTATTTCAGCTACGGACAAAAATGACCGCAGACGCCTACCAGTCATATGTAAAGGGGACAGCCGGTGAATATGCCCAACAGGTGCTAACTATGTACCCCGCCACAGATGATGAACAAGCCAAAGCCGCCGAGAAGGACATTTTGACGCTTTACGCTTTTACCTGCCCCGCCAAGGCTTACGCTGCAGCCATGGAAAAGGTGCCTGCCAAAACCTACTTCTACCAGTTCACCCGCATTCCCCCGGGAGCCACTCCGCTCGGTGCCTTCCATGCCCTGGAAATAGGCTATGTCTTCGGCAACCTTGTACCCATACTCCCTACCTCAGACCCAGAGACATATTTCGATGACACCGACAAAGCACTCTCAGAAACCATGATGAGCTACTGGACCAGCTTCGCTGCCAAGGGAGACCCCAACGACAAGGAGCTACCACTATGGCCAGCCTATGATGCCGAGACCGACCAATACATAGAATTCGGTGACAGAGTCCAGGTCAAATCTGGCCTGTGCACTGAAGCCTGTGCCCTGTTCCAGAAGATAGCCAAGGAAAGGAGAAACCGGTAGAAGCCAGCTCACACAGCACGCATAGACAACTCCCACCTGGCTGACCTATAATTTCAAAACCCATTCCAGGCAGCATGAACCATGTCTGAGCAACACACCAAAGCCCAACTCGATCTGCCAGTACCCGAGCTGGAGAAAATGGCACGCCACCTACGACGTCATGTTGTCAGCATGATCGCCACTGCTGGAAGCGGCCATCCTGGCGGCTCTCTTTCCGCTGCCGATATCGTCACCGCTCTCTACTTCAAGGTGCTGCGGCACAACCCACAGAATCCACACTGGCCAGACCGTGACCGCTTTATATTGAGCAAAGGCCATGCCGCCCCCATCCTCTACGCTGTTCTGGCTGAATGTGGCTACTTCCCTATCGAAGAGCTCTCCACACTAAGACAATTAGGCAGCCGACTTCAGGGACACACTGATAGAAACCTCACGCCCGGCGTCGAGATGTCTGCCGGCTCTCTGGGACAAGGACTCTCCATCGGCATCGGCATAGCCCTAGCCGGCAGCCTGGACAAACGCGACTACCACGTCTACGCTCTGCTCGGCGACGGCGAGTGCGACGAAGGACAGGTCTGGGAAGCAGCTATGTTCGCTGCGCATCATAAGGTGGACAACTTGACAGCTATTATCGACTACAATGCCATTCAGCTAGATGGCCGCGTCTGCGACATAATGGGACTAGAACCACTGGCCGAAAAATGGCATGCCTTTAACTGGCATGTGCTAGAAATCGACGGCC
The DNA here is from genome assembly GCA_016875925.1 of Chloroflexota bacterium. GTDB lineage: Bacteria > Chloroflexota > Dehalococcoidia > GIF9 > UBA5629 > VGOF01. The sequence continues at coordinate 13,362 of VGOO01000016.1, read as the reverse complement.
ACAACATGAACCAGATTCTAGAAGCTCTGAAAAAAGCTAGAGACTTCAAAGGAAAACCCACTGTGATTGTCGCCCACACCATCAAGGGCAAAGGTGTAAGCTTCATGGAAAACAATGTAGACTTCCACGGCAAGGCGCCTTCAGCACAGGAACTAGAGACAGCCCTCAAGGAGTTGGAGTAGCATGGCAGCAGAGAAAGCTACCCGTGAAGCCTTCGGCGAAGCTCTGGCACAGTTTGGCAAGGAATTCCCGGATATCGTTGCCCTGGACGCTGACCTGTCCCGCTCCACCATGACCAAGTACTTCGCCCAGCAATTCCCGGAGCGCTTCTTCCAGTGCGGGCTTGGTGAGCAAAACATGATAGGCGTTGCCGCAGGGCTAGCGGCTTCGGGTAAAATACCATTCGCCGCCACTTTCGCCGTCTTCGCCTCCTGTCGCTGCTTCGACCAGCTCAGAATGTCCATCTCCCAACCCAGGTTGAACGTCAAAGTGATAGGAACACATGGTGGAATCACGGTAGGCGAGGATGGAGCTTCCCACCACGCCATCGAAGACCTGGCACTGTTCTGTGCATTGCCAAGTTTCACAGTGATAGTACCAGCCGATGCCATTGAGACTGTTCAAGCCGTGAATTCAGCCATTACTACTGAAGGCCCATTTTACCTACGACTGGGACGTCCCAAGGTCCCCCATATATATAAGGAAGACTACCAATTTACGTTGGGTAAGGCTGTGACCTTGAGAGATGGCAAGGACGCCACTATTATCGCCAACGGAATCATGGCTGCCAAAGCATTAGAAACTGCTGAAAAGCTGGCGTCACAGAAAATCGATTGCCGCGTGCTTAACATGCATACCCTGAAACCGCTGGATGAAGAGGCAATAGTCGCTGCTGCTTCCCAAACAGGTGCCATCGTCACCGCTGAAGAACACCTGCTACACGGTGGGCTGGGCAGCCGGGTAGCACAGGTGGTCACCAGACAAGAGCCAGTGCCCATGGGATTTGTCGGCATCAACGATCTCTATGCCAAGTCAGGCAAGCCTGACGAGCTACTCCAAAAATACGGCCTTACCGTAGAAGAAATCGAAAAGGCCGTCAAATCTGCGGTGGCTAGAAAATAAAGATTGAATTGCGGGCAAATCGAAGAATCTCGCTACCCTATCAAAGTTTTGAAGAAGAGAGATAGATAGGCACAGAGATTCAAGAACAGACTTCGGCACAATTACATCAGAGTTTTAGTACAGGATACCTTGTAGGAGGTTCACCATGGTAACTGCTGTCAAAGGTGTGAAGGAGCTCATTGATGAGGTGGTTAAACCTGGACTTTGCACCTTGTGCGGTGCATGTGTGGGTGATTGTCCATATCTAGTATTTTACAATGGCAAAATCAAGTTGCTCGATCTGTGCACAAGAGCAGAGGGGCATTGCTACGAGTATTGCCCCCGTACCTATACAAACATGGATGCGATAAGCCAGAATATTTTCAACAAGACATATGATGCAAGCGAATTAGGTCATTATATTGATATTTTCATCTCGCGCGCCAGCGATGTCAAAACAAGAAACAAGGCTCAGTATGGTGGAACTGTCAGTGCTTTGCTTTCTCTGGCTTTATCCGAGGGATTGATCGATAAAGCGCTGCTGGCTAAAAGCGGAAAGGACAGACGGCCCACAGGAATCGAGGCTTTGAATGGCGAAGATGTGCTCTCGGGCTCTGGGTCAAATTATATGGCTTACCCCGCTTTACAGCGGCTCAATCGCTTGCAAAGGGACAGCCGGGAAAATATTGGGATAGTTCTTACCCCCTGTCAGTGCATAGCTCTTTCCAAAATGCTGGCCTATCCGGCGACGCAGCGCTTCGATACCAGCAATGTAAAACTTGCAATCGGACTATTTTGTACTTGGGCTCTTTCCTACGATAGGTTTTTTGAGTTTCTAAATGAAAAGGTGAATGTGGCTAAAATTAAAAAGTTCGATATTCCTCCACCGCCCGCCAATCGCTTCGACATATACACCCGTGCAGACCGAATTTCATTCCCGCTGGATACCGTGAGAGAATACCGTATGTCTACCTGCTCTTACTGCCTTGATATGACAGCCGAGTTTGCCGATATATCGGTTGGTGCTGCAGAAGGGATTGAAGGTTGGAATACGGTTATCATAAGAACTCAGCGGGGCTCCGAGATAATCAATCTGGCGAGGCATAAGGGTAAACTCGATGTCGATAGCATCCCGCAGCAGAACCTTGACCATTTGAAGGAATCTGCCATGCTGAAAAAAACTAGGGCAACAAATGAGATTATAAAAAGGACCAGCGCAAAAAATGACCTGATGTATCTGGGTATTTCTGAAAACACAAGGGGAAAACTATTGGCAGAGAGGAGATAAATCATGCCTTATGTAGATATTGATGCGCCCGGCAGCAACCAGCTTTTTATCGGCAACGAAGCTATTGCACGAGGGATACTTGAGGCGGGTGTAGGATTTGCCTCAGCCTACCCCGGAACGCCCTCATCAGAGATACTAGGCAGTCTGGCCGAGATAGCCCAGCGGCGAAATCTATACGTGGAATGGTCTGTAAATGAGAAGGTTGCCATTGAAGCGGCAACTGCCGCTTCGTTCGCTGGCATTCGGTCTCTGGCGGCTATGAAGATGAACGGCCTGAATGTGGTAATAGATTTCCTTTCTACGATAGTTCTGAGCGGGATTGGGAAAAAGGGACTTGTGCTGATGGTAGGAGATGATCCCTCTGCCCATTCAAGCTCAAATGAATCAGATTCTCGCCCAGTAGCAAAGTGGTTGGATATACCACTGGTTGAACCCGGCGATTTTCAAGAAGCAAAAGATATGCTACCTTACCTTTACCAGATAAGCGAGGAATTCGGCACCCTCTGCATACTTCGCAGTGTTACCCGGATTGCCCACGCAAGGGGTAACGTAAGGTTGGGCAAAATACCTGATATCGAACACAAAGCGCGCTTTGATCAATTCTACGACCCTGCGGCGCCCATGCCAACACCAATAATGTGTCTGCCTAGCGCGTTTCGACACATGTTCCAGCATATGCGTCTGGAACGTATAAAAGAGAGGTTCGAAACGTCGCCGCTTAATAAGTACGTTGGCCCGGAGAAGCCTGAACTTCTAATTATTACAGCCGGCAGCGGCTGGTTGTACTCTCAGGATGCAGTCAATGCGCTAAAAGCCGAAGAGAGAATCGGCATTCTAAAACTGGGCACACTATGGCCGTTGCCAGAGAAGCTTGTGAGAAACTATCTAAACAGCACAGACAAGGTGATCTTCATAGAAGAAATCGACCCCTTCATTGAAAATGCCGTGATGGAATTCGCAGCCAGCTTCTCACCCGAGAACAGACATAATATCTTTTACGGTAAACATACACGCCATCTTAATGCTTTCGGCGAGCTTACACCTGATGCCGTGATCAAGGCCATCACTTCTGTTCTTGATATTAAATATGTTCCGCGGGATGCGGAATATATAAAGAAAATTGAATCGGTTCCAGCGAACTATGTAGTTGACAGGCTACTGACCTTCTGTCCCGGTTGTCCGCACAGAGCTTCCTTCTGGGCCATTAAAAATACGCTGGCGATGGATGGGCGTAACGGTTTCGTCACTGGTGATATCGGCTGTTATACCATGGCACTCGGCCCGGCGGGCTTTTTCCAAACACGCACACATCAATGTATGGGAGCAGGAGCAGGTCTGGCCAACGGATTCGGACAGCTACATCGCTTCGGCTTTGACCAGCCGGTTATCTCGGTTGTAGGTGATTCCACTTTTTACCATTCAATCATCCCCGCACTCATTAACGGGGTGCACAACCACGCAGATTTCATACTGGTAATACTGGACAATGGTGCAACAGCCATGACCGGATTCCAACCACATCCAGGCACGGAACTGACAGCAATGGGTGAGCCAGCAGCACCTATCAGCATGGAAACCATCTGCCGAGCCATAGGTGCCAGAGTTGAGGTGTGTGATCCTTTTGACCTGAAGTCCACTACTGAAATCCTCCTTGATTTTCTACAGCAAAAGAGAGGTGTGAGAGTAGCTATAATGCGTCGCTCCTGCGAACTGGTACGGCAGAAAAAAGAAAAAAAGCCCTATAAAATGAAAATCGACCCGGAAAAGTGCTTGGGTGAGGATTGTGGCTGTAACCGATTGTGTACGCGTATCTTCCGATGCCCGGGACTTGTGTGGGACACTATCGCTAGCAAGACCAGGATTGACGAGGTTATCTGTAACGAGTGTGGCGTTTGTGCCGACATCTGTCCTGAAAGGGCAATCACAAAGGAGGCAGTGGCATGAACAAATTGTATAAGGACCCTGTAAATCTTATTGTCGCGGGTGTTGGCGGTCAGGGCAATGTCATGGTGTCGCTCGTGGTCGGAAATGCCCTGGTGCAGGATAGATATTTTGTCACCATAGGTGAAACTTATGGTGCCTCGCAAAGAGGCGGTTCTGTAATGAGCCACGTAAAAGTATCGGCTGTAAAGCAATACAGTCCACTGATCCCTGAAGGCCAGGGAGACATTATAATGGGCATGGAGCCAGTTGAAACCATGAGAATTCTTAAATCTTATGGCAACGGTGATGTTGTCACAATTGTTAACCCTCGCCCTGTTTATCCTGTCGATTTTACTGGCTCGGCGGGTGCAGTATACCCGGATCTGGATGTGTTGCTGGCGCAGATAAAGAGCATATGTTACAAAACTTATATAGTGCCCGCCACGGCCGAAGCCCAGAAGATGGGCAATCCTATGATGGCCAATATGATTCTGATTGGGGCACTGGTCCAGACAGGATGGTTACCTGTTCGGCAGGAAGCCCTGGAAAAAACGTTACATGAGATGTTTCCGAAGGCTGTTATGGAGAACATTGAAGCGCTAAACAGGGGCAGGGAACTTCTGATGTAGATGGCAGCCTGTTTACCGGAAATCTGCAGCAGTTATTCAGCAGTTGGTAAGGAGACATCAGCGGCAGTTAATCTCTACTCCTCAGACCCTGTTATGCGATGTGTAATTTCGCTCCAGTTAACTCCCCTCTTTTTCAGATAGTTCACGCGTATAAAGTAATAGATTACAGCCACTATGGTTAGCGCGCAGAAAATACCTGCGACTGTGGCGGTACTTTTGTAGTCCAACAGGACAAGTATTACGAAAGATAGACTTGTTATTACTGCTAGAATTGTGATAAAGACAAGCCACGGTTTTGAGATTTTGAAATAAGCCTTGCTATACTGTTCGGGATACCTGTCGGGCAGTCTTGTTGCCGCAACCGCCACGAGCACAGTCATTAGCAAAATACCAGTAGCCGCCATAACCGCGAAAAAGTCAATATCAAAGCCAGCGAATTGCAACAAAAGCAGCCCGATAACGAGAAGACAATAGATTCCTACCGCACGCAAAGGGGTAAGGGTGCGGCTGCTGATTTTGCCGACGCTGGCTGGCAGGAGCTCATCACGGGCCTGGCTCAACAGCTCGCGGGGCAAGGCGATAAAGCCCGCGTTAAGGGAGGTAAGCGCAGCGGTAAGTGCACCTATTGAAATGAAGCCCACAACGCCAATCGGGAGGAATAATGAAGCCGTATCCATCAGTGGTGCCCTCATAGCTTTAATTGCATCGAAATCATACGGGATTGAGCTGACAAAAACGGTGCCGACTAGTATATACAATATTAAAACAACGGAGCCTCCTATAATCAGGGACAGCGTGATATTGCGCTTGGGATTTTTTATCTCCTCGCCCATTTCAGCGATCACCTGAAAGCCCATGCAAGTGCTGTAAGCAAGTATTGTAGCCATCACCAATCCGGCAAAACCCTGCGAAGGACTCAGCGAAAATTGAAGCGGGCGGTCAGCTTGAAATGAGCCGGCGATGCCATATACAACAAGAGCAATAACAAGTTGAGCTACCAAGATAATCTGCAGCCAATTTGCCAGCCTGAGCTTGAACAGATAAAGCAGGAAGAAAACAGCAGGTATTATTAGAGATAAGATTATTATTTGAAGGTTCCCATCTATTCCCCAGGACCAGTAAGCCGCGATATAGCATGATAACCCAATGCAGACGAATACTGTCGAACAAGCGCCACCCAGTACTGCCCAGTAAGACGCAAGCATACCCCAGAAGGGATTCAGCAGGCGGCTGGCATATAGATATCCGGCTCCAGCGCGCGGAATGGCTGCAGCTACCTGAATGATGGGCAGCACTCCTATGGCAGAAATCAAAATGCCGAGAATGAAAGCCAACCACAGTGCGGAACCTGCCTGTGCAGCAATACCGGCGATCAGCGCATAAATACCCATCCCGATGATGCCACCCACTACCAGTGCCACTCCTCCCCAAAGCCCAATAACGCGTCCCAGTTTCACTTCCTGTTGATTTGCTAAACTCGCCAAAACACACCTCCTGACATGACTTGAAACTATTTCAATAATTTGGACAGTTTGCTTAAATCGACGTTACCTCCGCTGAGAATGGCAACAACTCTCTGACTGGATCCAATGGGTAGCTTGCCAGATTGTATTGCAGCTAACGAAGAAGCACCAGAAGGCTCGGCAAATACCTTTAGTCGGCTCCAGACCAGTTTGAGTGCATCGATGATTTCCCCATCGGAGACAGTTACAACATCATCGACATACTTGAGAGTATGCTCTAGGGTCAATTGTCCTACAAGCGGAGTACGTATCCCATCCGCAATAGTTTGTGGCATCTCGTGAAGATTGACCATCTTTCCCGTCCGGAAGCTTTCATACATACTGGAGGCATTTACCGGCCCAACTCCATAAACCCTGGCACTTGGGCACAAACTTTTAATAGCTACAGCAACGCCTGAAAGTAAACCTCCGCCCCCTACCGGAACAACCACGATATCCACCTCCGGTAAATCTTCCACAATTTCCAGGCCGACAGTCCCCTGGCCGGCTACGATCGCGGCGTCATCAAAAGGATGAACAGGCTCGAGTTTTCTTTCGGCAGCGAGTGCAAATGCTCTCTCTATAAGAGGGTCAATGTTATTAAGGTCGCCTCCAATAATTACTTCGGCACCATAATATTTAGCCGCATCGATTTTAGGTTGGGAAGTCCCCTCCGGAACCATAATTACTGCTGGCAATCCAACTTTACCTGCAACATAAGCTGTCGCCTGCCCGTGATTGCCCGAGGAGATAGTAATTACACCTCCAATCTTACCTGCAAGTGGCTTGATTTTATTGGCTGCGCCACGCACTTTAAATGAGCCCGTTTTTTGGAAACATTCTGCCTTGAACCAGATCGTCTTTCCTGTAAAAGAGTTGATTGTCTGTGAAGAGAGCAGAGGTGTACGGTGAACGAAACCGGAAATGTTTTCCACAGCGTGCTTTATGTCAAAGATCTCAATCATGATACGCTATAATCTCCCCGGTCACGGACTAACGAGTCGCGATTACCTCTATTTCGACCGGCGCTCCACCAGGGATTTCCTTAACTGCTATGCAGGTTCGTGCGGGAGGATCGCCCGGGAAAAAAGTCTGGTAAACCTCATTCATAGGAGTGAAGTCCGCCATATCGCGAAGATACACTGTAGCTTTGACTACCCTGTCCAAACTGCTACCCGCCTGTTCAAGTGCCCTTTTTATGTTGCTGAAGGCCAGCTCCGTCCCTTTTTTAACATCATCCGTGATCATAATTCCCTTTTCAATGTCGATAGGTGTCATGCCAGAGACAAAAAGAAAACCATTCGCTTCGATAATGTGAGAATACGGACCACCTTTAATCAAAAAATCAAAATTGTAAGCCTTTTTGCTCATAAATTCCCCCCTTTTTTATATGAATCAAACATCAATCAGTCTTCTGGCCTGCCTTGTCCGTGAACACACAGTTGGCTCGCAGCATCAGGACAGGATAAGAACTATATTAAACTACATCAAGTGAAAGTGCTGCCTTCGTCCACGTATCTGATGACGATAATTCTAGCATACCCTACAATGACCCACCAGAAATGAGCCCTACCTACTCGAATAGCAAACAAACAACCTCGTTTATCGCAGGTACACATAGCGCCAGAATTAGCCTCGCTAACACAAGTGTCAAGAAAGAGCCACTTTTCTTGCATTCCTTCAAATATGGTATATAATGAAGCTAAACAGGTAGGTTAAAAATATAAGACAATGAGCCCCAAGCTATGTAACCTGTTCGAGCCCTGTGAATCCCCCGAAGCTCCTATCTGTCCCCTATTGCAGGAGTCAGTAGCCCATGGCATTTGGTATGGCAACGAGCCGATCTGCCGCTCCAAAAAGTTCCAGAACCTGTCCTGGGTCAAGAAACAGCGGAAAATCGCCAGTCTCAAACTGGCCGAGGACGACGGCTATTTCACAGTGCGGATGCTTAATTCCCTTCACCAAGCAGCCATAACTAAAAGGCTAGTAGGGGCTAACCCAAATATCACCGACCCAGAAGCAGAATGGTTAAGCAAGTTTGGGCAGAAGCAAGCTATGACAACTTCTGAAAGAGTTGCTCTCAGAGCCGCAAGACCAACACCAACACCAACAACCCTTCCCCTATTTGACTAAACAGCTAACACTTCAACCACAGAGAGATTATACCCAAAAGCCGACTCAATCAAAGGTCAGGACTGTATCGTTCCTTCCCCGGTTGTAGTGTTTTGAATGTTCTGTCGGCAGTTGAAACCGCTTCGTTGCCTTTGTCATCTTTTGACCTTACCCTGAAATGATATGCAGTGCCTTGCGTGAGCGGGCTAATGAGTATTGAATGGGAGGTAACTCCCACCGACCCCTTCGTAGGGTCATGCTTGGGCTCTGGGGGCACATACGAACCATACTCCCTGGTCCTGCCGTACTCCACTTGGCTGCTTGAGGGCACATCGGTCTTCCATTCAACAGTAGCAGATGTTAAGCCGACGTGCGTAACCCTGATGTCCGAAATCTTTGGCCCAGCACCTTTGCCTTTGTCCTGCCCAAGCTGCCAGTAAATCAGCCCACCAACGCTCGCAAGGAAGAGGGTTAGCACCATCACCAAGAGAAGCATCAAAGAAGATGACAGGCCCCTAGTCTTTGGCGCCACCGGCATTCGTGACTGAGGCCCTCCTCCTGCAAAAGCACCGCAGTTACTGCAGAACTTTAAGCCCGGACTAAGCGAAACTCCGCAATGAGCACAATTGGCACTTACCAGGGCTCCACAGGACTGACAAAACCGCTGTCCTGCAACGACAGGTGCGCCACAATAAGAACACTTACCCTGCTGCAACTCATCGACTCCAGGTCAATTTGTCTCTACCAATCATAGTCAATTAATGATAATGGATTCCACCGAGCAAAGGCACAAATCCGCCACATGTGAGGAGTACCAGCTTCAGGTTGGATACCAAAGTGGTACTTAGTAGACCAAATCAAGCTAACTCGTGCCAGTGTATCAATCACCCAGTTTCCTGAGGTTCATCACAAGTGCTGTGATGCCAGCAGCAATGCCGCCCAATATAGAGCCCCCAACGATGCCCCCAATGATAAATCGTATGACAGCCCTAACAACAGTTATATCCCCAATCACAACCCTTACTATGTTGCGTGTTAGAACAAGCAGAAGAAAGACGGAGGCTACTATAACGAAGACTTTCAGAGGCATGCTCCACTTTTTCACAACACTCTCCTCCCTCAATTTAATGATTGCGCGAGTGCCGAGGGAGGGACTCGAACCCACACCCCCTTGCGGAGAGCGGATTTTAAGTCCGCCGCGTCTGCCATTCCGCCACCTCGGCACAGAAGTGGAGGCGGCGACCGGATTCGAACCGGTGAATAGGGGTTTTGCAGACCCCCGCCTTGCCACTTGGCTACGCCGCCCTAAAATACAATGGAGCGGAAGACGAGATTCGAACTCGCGACCTCCTCCTTGGCAAGGAGGCATTCTACCGCTGAACTACTTCCGCTCGAAACAATATTATACCATGCCTTACAACAGTTGGTGCCGAGGAGGAGATTTGAACTCCTACGGGCTTACGCCCACCACCCCCTCAAGATGGCGTGTCTACCAGATTCCACCACCTCGGCACTGGCAGGGGTGGCAGGACTCGAACCCACGGCCGGCGGTTTTGGAGACCGCTGCTCTACCAACTGAGCTACACCCCTGTAATCTCTCTCAAGATACTAATCCCAGCCGATTGCCAGAATATTGTAGAGAAAAATCAGCCGAAATTCAACGCACCAACCAACACAACATATATAGCCACAGGTTGCTTTTTGAAGGTTTTAGCAGTAGGATTGCCTCTAGCCCAGAAAAAGGAGAATTGACATGCACCACATGTATCAGCATCTCAGCGAGCACCTGGCAAAGCATCCCGCAGGATTTCCCAGGCCGGCAGGTGGCCACGACATAGAATTCCTGAAGAAGCTATTTACAGGAGAGGAAGCAGAAATCGCAGTCCACCTAACCCCTCGGCCGCAATCTGTGGCACGGCTCTCTGAGAAAACCAGAATAGCCGCTGACGAGCTAGGGAAAATCTTGGCTAGGATGGCTGACAAAGGGGTCATTTTCGAGACCAAGAAAGGCGGCGAACCTCGTTACTCGTTAGCGCCTTTTGTGCCAGGCATCTACGAATTCCAGGTTCGGAATATTGATGAAGAGCTGGCCCATGCTTTCGAGAATCTTTACCCAGGGCTAGTAGAGGAATTTGCCTCGGTCAAGACGCCATGGATGAGAGTGCTGCCAGCAGAACAGAGTCTCATAAGCACAGAGGTTGTACCTTATGAAAAAGCTTCTGAAGTAATAATCAAGGCCAAAGCTATCGCCATAACTGATTGCATCTGTCGCAAAGAACAGAAACTCCTGGGACACGGCTGTGCCCGCCCTAAAGATTCCATTTGCATGTACCTTGACTATTGGGCCGACTTTGCCATAGACAAGGGAATTGGGCAAAGAGGAACTGTGGAGGACGCGCTGAAAATTATTAAGAGGGCAGAAGATGCCGGATTGGTACACCTCGGCATGAACACTAAAGACAGCCTGTCTGGCTTCTGCCAATGCTGTCCTTGCTGCTGTGGCGTCATGAGAGCGTTAGCCCAGTACGATGTAAAATCAGCCGTCGCCAAGTCAGATTACTATTCGGCAGTAGACATCGATGTGTGCACCGGATGTGAAGCTTGTGTCTCCATCTGTCCAGTGAAAGCTATATCAATCGATCGCAAGAACGAGAAGGCAGTAATTAAAACGGAAGACTGCATAGGCTGCGGCCTATGCATAATGGAGTGCGCCCCAGGGGCATTAGCGCTAGTTCTAAAGAAAAAAGATGAAATCGTCCCGCCACCGAATAGCTGGCAAGAAATGTGGGGAGCGATAGCGCTAGAGAAAAACAAAACTTATTTCTTCGACAACCAGTAGCTGCTCCTAAACCGCCTGCCAGACACGCAGCCTGGCACAAACTATAGCGTGGTACCCCTGGTGCGACTCGAACGCACGACACGCGGTTTAGGAAACCGCTGCTCTATCCTCTGAGCTACAGGGGCATGAAGCCTATTACCCGCCCCAAAAAAAACAAGCCCGTATTGTCCCTGAGACTGTGCGCAAGGTTGGGTTATCTGCGTGATTTCCGAATTACCAGACCTTCGGGTGTCTTGTATCTGGGCGGCCGCAGAGCGGTGCTCTTTACTTCCACATCCTCTTCAGCCACAGTTTTAGGTAGTACTTCTGACGAATCTTCCGGCTCAACCGCTACTGGCACTGGTTTCTGCCTCCGCTTACCTAGAGCCCTCTCCAAGTCATCGACTATCTCGCTGATCTTGCTTTCCACCAGCGCATCAGATTCTTCCGCAGTCAAGCTTTCAATCCGAGCCACATAGTCCTGCAGCTTGACACTGTGCTCCTCGAGCTTCCTGATACGGTCTGTCAACTGCTTGGCAACCGCCTGTATCTCCGGAATCTCCGACTCCAAGAGATTCTTCAGAATCCTCTCAACCTCTTCCCTACGAGGCTTTCTAGCCATCTCTCAAACCTTCCCTCCAGAATTGTAGCGGAGCTGATTCAGAACAGCAAGCACACAAACCCCGCTTGTCCTCAATTATAATATAACAACGAGGTATGGGCAATGCAAAGAGAGGAAAATTGACACTGCGATTAGTCGCATGTTAATATGAGACAGCATCGCATAGCGAGGTATGCTATGGCTGTAGCCATCGTAACTTCGAGCATTTCCTGTCTGCCCGCCGAGCAGGTCAAAAAGTATTCCATCAAGGTAGTACCGGTACCCTTCATGCTTGATGGGCGGGGTTACTTGGATGGTGTAGACATCTCCACCAGCGATGTCTACGAAATGCTGGCCTATAAGATGCCCTTCCGGACCAGTGCTCCTGCACCAGGTGACTTCATCAAGGCCTATCAGGAGGTTCTAAAGAAATCGGATGCAGTTCTCTGCCTCACCGTCCCAACCAAGATAAGCATGATGTACGAATCAGCCAGCGACGCCGCCAGGCAGATGCCTCCCGATATCCGTGTTCATGTAATGGATTCCGGTACTGCCGCTGGAGGCCAGGCACTTATCGACCTGGCCGCAGCCAGAGCTGCTGCCGCAGGGGCTACGTTTGAAGAACTAATTGACTTGGTTAAGGAAATCCAGAGCAAAGTCCACCTATACGGTCTCATCGTAGCTCCACAGTACCTGGCCCGCACTGGTCGTGTGCCGGCACCCTTACCCTCCGCAGCCTCGTTCTTCAGCATCAAGCCGGTCTTCACCATAGGACAGGGAAGAGTCAAGTTCTCAGGTGTTGTCCGCAGTGATAAGGCAGGAATAGAACGCTTGATATCCTTGATGCAGGAAACCGCCGACCAGAAATCAGTCCGTGTCATTGTCCAGCACGCCAACGCCCCAAAACTGGCAGAAGATTTGCGCCGCAGAGTTGAGGACGCCTTCAACTGCAGTGAACTGCTCGTCACCGAGTTCAGCCCCATCATCGGCTTCGCCACTGGCCCCGGCTCCCTGGCACTGGCATTCCAGACAGAAAACTAATCACCATCAACTGGTCTCCAGCCTCTTGCTTCTAGCTATATACTTCACCATCCGTCAGCCACCCATAACAGGAGGAAAGAAGCGCAACGCGTCTCCCTCCTTCAATGTGTCCGCCTTCAAATTGCGCACATTGGTATTATTCAGCAAGACCATAGAGAAGTCATGCATTTTGCCATCCACCTTCACCCCCCGAGCTTGCAGCTTCGCCTTAAGCACGGCGCCATATCTTTGGTCGATTTGATTTAAGGCGTCTTCCAGGCTCTCAGCCTCAATAGACACCTGGTCGACCCCCAGGTATTGACGCCACAGTGTATAAAATTGTACAGTTATCAGTGGCATTTGTGTTT
>VGOO01000015.1 GCA_016875925.1 Chloroflexota bacterium | reverse complement strand
AGCCATAGACAGCCTTAGGCAACAGATGCGGCCCCGGATGCTGGAAGTCATACCACTGGGGATATTTAGCAGCATCCTTAAGTCGGAAATCGGCGCTGATGTCCACCACCTTAACTCCACGCTCCACCAAAGGCAAAATCGCCTCAGCACTCGCTTTATGCGGCATAGCGCAAAAAGCCAGCTCAACGTCACCCAGGTCCGCCTCGACGTTCAGGTCAATATCAGCCAAATGCGGAAACACCTTGGCCAGCTTCTGGCCGGCAGCGCTTCTGCCGGTAACCGATACCAGTTTCACCTGGGGATGGCCGTGAAGAAGCCGCGCTAGTTCCACACCAGCGTACCCTGTAACGTTTATAATGCCAACTTTCACTTTAACCATGGCTAACTCAACCCCTCGAGATGGCACGTATCATTTATCAGCAATGCCGAAGGTATGCCACCCCTAACCTCAAAATAGTTCACGGCGCAGATATCCTGAGTCACATCCCAAAAATGAGATAGCTCCAGCCCCAACAAGCTCAACACCATAACCTGACACACTACCTTGTGCGACACCAGTGAAATAGTCTGCTTATTATGCTCCGCAGTCAGCCTCTCCAGGGCAGAAACAACTCTATCTCTGACCTCGGCCAGGCTCTCACCACCGGGGAACTTGACCTGGTGAGGACTATGCAGCCATTTTTTATAAAGTTCACCATCCCTGGCCGCAGCCTCCTCCAGAGAAAGTCCCTGCCATTGGCCATAATCTATGTCTATAATTTCGGACAGCTTCTTCACTTCCAAACCAGAGGGCTGAGCCAGAGTCTGTGCCGTTTCCATCGCTCGCCGTAGCGGGCTGGAATAGACGGTATTTAGCTGCCATTCGGCTACCCTTCTAGCCGCAGCCTCAGCCTGCTTCCTCCCCACCTCATCCAGAGATATATCTGCTCGGCCCCTAAGCCGTTCCACCCTGTTCCACTCCGTCCGCCCATGTCTGATTATCAAAAGTTTGGTCAAAATCAATATACCTCTTAAGGGTTATCTGGCGCTCACGAGCGTTTGGTGGACATTCTGCCGCCCACTTCACTCCGTCCAGTGCCATCCAACAATCCCCGAAACAGCCCGGGTGCCTGCGCTTTAATAAAGCGGAAGCTGGCACCGTCAGAATCGTTAGGCAAAGAAGTGATGGAAATCCGATTCTGCTTCAGAGCCCAGGCATCTGTACCCTGCTCCAAATACCACTCGGATTTGCCGCGTGTTATCCAGTAGTAATGTCGTTTGCCATCATGCCCTGGCTCTATCTTGTCTGCGTAGTCACGCCGGGCCAGCCTGGTGACATTTAGCCCCGCTATCTTGTCCTGGACTAGATTGGGCACATTGACATTGAGCAGTAGCCTCCGAGACTGGTTCTTATCTTTGATCTCAGCAGCCAGGAGCCGAGCCAGCCGAGCAGCCACTTCAAAATCCAAGTTCTCGAAGCCGCCCACAGAGATGGCAAATGCAGGAATACCGTAGAAATAGCCCTGCAAAGCTGCACCGACCGTGCCCGAGATGAACACATCATCACCCAGGTTAGGCCCCTCATTGATGCCGGAGACTATCAGGTCGGCTCCTTCCTTCATGGCAAATCTTAGGGCCAGGATAACGCTATCAGCAGGAGTGCCCTCCACAGAATAAGCTTCCACGCCCGGTACTGGACACCGTATCCGGCTTATCCGCAGCGGATGGCGCAGCGTGACCGATGTACCCACACCGCTCTGGTCCCTGTCTGGAGCTACCACCGTCACCCTGCCTACTTCCTTCAGCTCCTCAGCGAGCGCCCACAATCCCTCGGCATATATGCCATCGTCATTGCTTACAAGTATGTTCAATTCACTATCACCCGAAAAAGCTATCTGAGTTTACCATAACAGCATATACTGAACAAAATTGTTGCCGATGGCTATTGCGCCCAAACAAACACAAATGATATAATCCCAACTTAGCAAGCAAGACTCGGAGCCTCATGTGCAGATGACACTGGTTAACTACGAGCCAAATCCGAAAACAACTGCCATAGCTACTGCCACTGCTCCAGTTCGATAGATATCACTTGTAAAGTCCCATTTGAAAACGATGGGAAGGAAAGCTACGGCCTTCTTCCTTATTTGCGTACACAAGCTAACAAAGGCAGAGAGTAACTACAAAGGAGGTATTGAGTTATGACAGCCAAGATCATCAGCGGCACTGAAGTGGCAGCCCAGATCCGCGAAGAGTTGAAAGGAAGGGTAGCGAAACTCAAGGAGAAAGGGGTAACTCCGGCACTAGCAGTGGTGTTGGTAGGTGAAGACCCAGCCTCGGTTTCCTACGTCACCGCCAAGGCCAAAGGCGCCGAGGAAATCGGGATGCACGAGGAGACCCTCCGCCTGCCAGCCGATGCTGCAGAAGAAAAGGTGCTGCAGACGGTTGACAAGCTGAACAAAGACCCCAAGTTCCATGGCATCCTGGTTCAGCTCCCTCTACCCAAGCATATCAGCACCGACAAGGTAATCAGCTTCATCTCTCCGGAAAAGGACGTGGACGGCTTTCACCCTGTGAATGTAGGCAGAGCACTAAGGGGCGAACCCTGTCCCCTTCCCTGTACCCCCCATGGCGTACAGCAGATGCTGGTAAGGAGTGGCTATGACCCTGACGGCAAGCATGTTGTCATCTGCGGCAGGAGCAACATTGTGGGCAAGCCACTGACAGCCATCTTGATGCAAAAAAAGAAGGGTGCCAACGCTACCATCACCATCTGCCATACCGGCACCAAAGACATCGGCTACTACGCCAGACAGGCCGATATCTTGGTCGCCGCTATGGGTGTCCCCAAAGCCATAACCGCTGACATGGTCAGAGATGGCGCAGTAGTCATCGATGTCGGTGTCAACCGCGTGGAAGATAAGACAAAGGAAAAGGGCTTTCGCCTGGTAGGCGATGTCGACTTCGACGCTATTAAGGAAAAGGCAGCAGCCATCACACCTGTTCCCGGCGGTGTGGGCCCTATGACCGTAACCATGCTATTGATGAACACGGTAGAAGCAGCGGAAAGAAAGGCCGGCCTGGCTAAATAATCCGAACCCAGAAGTTAAAGCCTCGGCTATGAAGCCCAGGCTAAAAAAACAAAAGGAGGTCACTATATGCCTTACGATGCCGTAAAAATGAAGGACTGGCAAATTTCGGAAGCAGCAGAGGAGAACATGCCCACACCAGAGCAGTGGGGAGAAAAGCTCGGCCTGCAGAAGGACGAGATTATCCCCTATGGGAGGCTATGCAAGCTCGATTTCATGAAGATAATCGAGCGCCTCAAGAGCAAACCAGATGGCAAGTACATCGAGGTCACTGCCATCACACCTACACCACTAGGTGAAGGTAAAAGCACCACTTCCTGCGGACTTATGGAAGGGCTTGGCAAGCGCAAGAAGAACGTGGGCGGTGCACTGCGCCAGCCCTCAGGTGGCCCATCCATGAACATCAAGGGGACCGCAGCCGGCGGTGGCAATGCCTTGCTCATCCCCATGACTGAGTTCTCCTTGGGCCTCACCGGTGACATCAATGACCTGATGAACGCCCATAATTTGGCAATGGTAGCACTCAATGCCAGGATGCAACACGAGCGCAACTACGATGATGCCGAGTTGGCCAAGCGCAAGCTGCGCCGATTGGACGTTGACCCAACCCGAGTGGAAATGGGCTGGATAATCGACTTCTGCGCTCAGGGCCTACGCAACATCATCATAGGCCTTGGCGGCAAAATGGACGGCTTCCTGATGCAGTCCAAATTCGGTATCGCCGTCAGCTCTGAGCTGATGGCTATGCTTTCTATCGTCAGAGACCTGGCAGACTTGCGAGAGAGGATGGACAAAATTACGGTAGCCTTCGACAAGAAGGGCAAGCCAGTAACCACCGGCGACCTGGAAGTTGGCGGCGCCATGACCGCCTGGATGCGCAATACTATCAATCCCACCCTCATGTGTACCGCTGAATACCAGCCTTGCCTGGTGCACGCTGGCCCATTTGCCAACATCGCCGTCGGCCAATCATCCATCATCGCTGACCGCATCGGCCTAAAAATGTTCGACTATCATGTAACCGAGAGCGGCTTCGCCGCTGACATCGGCTTCGAGAAGTTCTGGAATGTCAAGTGCCGCCTCAGTGGGCTGATACCACACGTCTCAGTGCTCACCACCACCATCCGCGCCCTCAAGATGCACGGCGGCGGTCCCAAGGTTGTGGCCGGCCTGCCCCTGCCCGATTCGTACACCAAAGAGGACCTGAAACTGCTCGAGAAAGGCCTGCCCAACATGGTACACCACATCAACACCATCAGGGCCGCAGGCATAAACCCCGTGGTCTGCATCAACGCCTTCCACACCGATACCAAAGATGAGATCGCCATGGTGCGGAAAGCGGCCGAGGCTGCCGGAGCACGCTGTGCTCTCTCTGAACACTGGGCCAAAGGCGGCGATGGCGCACTTGAGCTAGCCGACGTAGTAATGGACGCCTGCAACGAGAAGAACGACTTCAAATTCCTCTACCCGCTGGAAACGAAGCTGCGCGAGCGAGTGGAGAAAATCGCCAAAGTGGTCTATGGAGCCGATGGCGTATCCTGGACACCTGATGCCGAGGCCAAGGCCAAGATGCTGGAAAACGACCCACAGTACAGCGACTATGCCACCATGATGGTGAAAACCCATCTCAGCTTGTCACACGTTCCGGAGTGGAAAGGTGTCCCCAAGGGTTGGACTCTGCCTGTTCGCGATATACTCATCTACTCTGGCTCCAAATTCCTATGCCCCATGGCTGGAACTATCAGTCTCATGCCCGGCACCAGTTCCGACCCCGCCTACAGGAAGGTAGATGTAGATGTAAAGACAGGCAATGTGAGCGGCTTGTTCTAATAAACAGCGTAGGAACCATGGCTGGGCGGCTTTTGCGCCGCCCAGCCCCTTTTGGATAAAATCATAGCGTGCCTAAAACATCTCAGCAGGACCTGCTACAAAGATTCCAACCTATCTTCTATCCCAAGTCCATAGCCGTCGTCGGCGTCTCCCAAAACACTTTGAAGGTAGGTTCATCCTGGTTCAAAGCCATCATAGACATGGGCTTCACCGGCCCACTTTACCCAGTTAACCCCCACGGCGGTAAGCTTCTCGGCTACAGGGTTTATCCTAATCTGAGGTCAATACCTGGCGATGTGGACTATGTAGTAGTCTCCATACCACGAGACAACGTACCCGCGCTGCTCGATGATGCAGCCGCCAAGGGTGTCAAGGCAGTACACTTCTTCACGGCCGGCTTTAGCGAATCATCCGATGCCTACGGGGCCGAACTGGAAAAAAAACTGGTGGAGAAAGCGCGCCAGGGTGGCTTCCGAGTAGTAGGGGTTAACTGTCTCGGCGCCTACTCAGTGGAAGGTGGGCTCCCCTACGGCCCAGTAGGTAGGAAAGGCAAGCTGGGTTCCGTGAGCTTCGTTACCCAGAGCGGAGGAATCGGCGAGAAGCTAACAGAGCTTGGCACAGCCAGAGGCCTTTATTTCAACAAAGGAATTAGCTTCGGGAACGGCATTGACCTCGATGGCCCTGACTACCTTGAATATCTAGCCGTAGACCCAAAGACCGAAATCATCGGTGCTTACTTCGAAGGCACCAGAAACGGTGACCGCCTGGCAGAAATTATCACAAAAGCTGCCCGAGCTAAGCCCGTTGTCGTATGGAAAGCCGGTAGAACCGATATCGGGGCAGCAGCAGCCAGATCCCACACCGGTTCACTGGCCGCCTCGCCAGCAGTCTGGTCAACCCTCATTAAACAAGCTGGCGCCATCGAGGTGCACAACATCGAAGACCTGTCCGATGCCCTGCTCATCTTCCAGATGCTCCAGCGGCCACAGAACAAACCCCAGGGAAACGGAATTGCAGTTATAGGTGGCATGGCTGATGGCGGCGGCGGCATCTCTGTCTCAGCCAGCGATGCTTGCGCCGATGCCAGGCTCAATATCCCCCAGTTGACTAAGGAGACAAGAGACAAGCTAATCGACATCATTGGCCACGTAGGTAGCATTCTTCGTAACCCTGTGGATGTCAGCCAGACCGGCAGTAATCCTGACCGAATCCGGCAAGCAGCCCAGGCAGTGCTGGACGACCCCAACATAGACCTGTTGCTAGTGCAACAAGATATCGGAGTGTTTTTAAGATACTTTCCATTCGAAGTGGCACGAACCGTAAATAACATCTTCATAGACCTGAAAAACAAACAACACAAGCCACTGGTGCTCGTACTGCCACCGGGCACTCACGAGGCAGAGCGAGTGCAACTAGAACAAGACCTGGCCCGAGCCTACATACCTGTTTTCCCGTCCATGGAACGTGCCGCCAGAGCCATCAAGAGCTTCACTCAGTACTGGCAACGTCGCTCTTCCACAGGAGACTAGTCAATGGAAGGCATAGGCAAAATATTGCTAATAGTCGGCGGTATTATCATTCTCCTCGGTTTGGTAATGATACTTGGTCAGCATATCCCATTCTTCGGCAAGCTGCCAGGAGACATAGTGATTAAGAAAGAGGGATTTTCTTTCTACTTCCCCATCGTCACCTTTCTCATCCTGAGCATCATCCTAACGCTCATCATAAATCTCATCCTCTACTTCCTGAATCGGTAATCAGCTTACCGCATGAGAACCAGTGACTTCGATTATTACCTGCCCCCAGGGCTTATCGCTCAAACACCACTGGAGCCGCGAGACCAATCACGACTCATGGTACTCCACCGCAGAACAAGCTCAACCGAACATCACAACTTCCGCGACATTCTTCAATATCTAGAAAGCGGAGACACGCTGGTCTTCAACGACAGCAGGGTCATCCCAGCACGGCTCATAGGAAAAAAGGGCACCAGCGACATAGAATTGCTATTGCTGCGCCGCGTAGATAATTGCATCTGGGAAACTCTGGTTGGCCCAGGAAGGAAAGCAAAGCCGGGCGCGAAGATCAGTGTAACTCTTGAGTCCAGTGAACCCGGGCAACAACTAATCATTGAAGTCCTTGAACAGCAAGCAGGCGGCATCCGACTGGTGCGCGTCTCAGACGAGGCATTGCTGGAGCAAATGGGAAAAGTACCCTTGCCACCATACATACGCACACCGCTTTCTGAGCCTGAACGCTACCAAACCGTATATGCAAGGGTCAAAGGTAGCGTAGCCGCACCCACGGCTGGGCTTCACTTCACACCCAAACTACTGGCTGAAATACAGCAAAAAGGAGTAAATCTAGCTTTCGTCACACTCCACATCGGCCTGGATACCTTCCGACCGGTTCGTGCAGAAGAACCCAGCCACCATCCAATCCACAAGGAATATGGCGAACTCAGTCCACAGGTTGCCGATTTGCTCATTGAGACCAAAAAAGCCAGCAGACGCATCATAGTCGTCGGTACCAGCACCATTCGGCTAGTAGAAGCAGCCAGTCAGTCAGGTAAAGTCCAGCCATTCGCCGGTTGGGTTGACCTGTTCATCCTTCCCGGATACCAGTTCCAGACTACGGATGCACTTGTCACCAACTTTCATCCGCCCAAGTCAACGTTGCTGATGTTGGTTTCAGCCTTTGCCGGCAGGGAATTCATACTCCGAGCCTACCAGGAGGCAATGAACCTCCACTACCGCTTTTACAGCTTCGGCGACGCCATGCTCATCCTTTAACTTGCTAGCGCATAGCCGCTTACAGACGGCAGACACATAGCGCGGAGCTTCAGCCCACCGAGGTAACCCTGAAGAATAATTCCTTCCGTTACCCGACCTTTGCCATCAGAATACCATCATGTATAATACAAACATAATGTGCGGCATCATAGGCTACTGCGGCAGAGAGACGGCAGCTCCAGTAGTATTCGAAGGGCTCAGGCGTGTCGAATACCGGGGATATGACTCTGCCGGTATCGCTACATTCAACAACGGTACTTTGCTTCTGTGTAAAGACGTGGGTAAATTGGGCGAAATCGAGTCCAGACATCACCTCAGCAAAATGCTGGGTAACACAGCTATCGGACACACACGCTGGGCTACCCACGGAGGCGTAACTCAAGCCAACGCTCACCCTCACTGTGACTGCACCTCGACCATAGCCGTAGTGCACAACGGTATAATCGACAATTATCAAGAGTTACGCAAGCAACTATCCACCAACGGTCACCGTTTCACTTCAGAGACAGACACAGAAGTAATCCCGCACCTCATCGAAGAGGAGATGAAGAATAAACGCTCACTCGAAGAAGCAGTCTTGGCGATAGCCCCGAAGTTGAAGGGTTCCTACGCCTTCCTGGCCATGTCATCACGTGACACCGACAAGATTGTAGGCACAAGGAAAGACAGCCCACTAGCTATCGGATTGGGAAACGGCGCCTTCTTCGCTGCCAGTGATGTACTGGCCTGCTCTGGAATAGCCAACAAACTCATACCCTTAGCCGACACAGAGATAGCAGTACTGGCAAGAGACAGCGCAGAATTTTATGACGCAGCAGGGAGAAAGCTAACCAAGAAGCCCACAAATCTAAAAACTCAATGGCTCGATACCGACAAGCAGAGCTATGATTATTTCATGCTCAAAGAGATAATGGAACAGCCAGAAGCACTGGAAGCAGCAGTAAGGCAGGACAAGAAAGCTTTCACAGAGATAGCCATGGACATACTCCGTGCTGGACAGGTAATCGTGACCGCCTGTGGAACCTCAAGATACGCCGCCCTGGTTGGCAGATACCTTTTCTCAAAGGTAGGCAGAAAGTTCTGCGACGTGGTCATGGCTTCTGAGTTCCATTACTTCGCCGACTCCGTAGACAGGAACACAGTAGTGCTTGCAGTGTCCCAAAGCGGTGAAACAGCCGACGTCATCGAAGGTGTAAAAAGAGCCAGAGACAACAAGGCTATGATTGTCTCCATAGTGAACAGGCCACAATCCCAGCTAGCCAATATGAGCGACCACGTTATATATCTTAACTGTGGCCCTGAACAATGCGTAGCCGCCACCAAGTCTTTTCTTAGCCAGCTTGCCGTCTTCTACCTGCTCTCTTTTTCCATGGTCAATTCCTTCGACAAAGCCGTCAAGGATATTAAAGGTATGAAAAGCAAGGTAGCCAAGACCATTGAATGGAACAACGAGCGCCTGAAGCGACTAAGTGAGCGCTTAAAGTACAAACATGACTTCTATTACATAGCCAGAGGTATCAACTTCGCCATTGCCTCAGAAGGTGCATTAAAGCTAAAAGAAGTCTCCTACATACACGCTGAGGGCATGCCTGCTGGCGAACTAAAACACGGCACGCTGGCACTCATAGAACAAGGCACCCCTGTGGCCGTTATCTGCCCCAACGATTATACCTATGATGAGACCATGAGCAATGCCATGGAAGCCAAGTCTCGCGGTGCCTATATCATTGCCCTATCCGACAGAAAGAACCAAATTTTCGACTTCTGGGTAAAGATTCCAAAGGTCAGCGAGCTTCTATATCCCATGATAACCGTGATCCCCTTACAGCTGCTGGCATATCACACGGCCGTCAGCCTTGGCAAAGACCCAGACAAACCCCGCAACCTGGCCAAGTCCGTAACCGTAAAGTAGCTACTTATAGAGACTGATAGGTATTGGTTGAGACTAATAGAAACTTGGCTGCTCTAAGCCCAAGTATTATGAGTAAATCATTTTCAATGAATATTCAACAAGTCGCAACTTAATCTCTATCAGTATTCAATATGTCTCAACTATCTACCAATCACCATAAGTCTCATCCTAAAATCATCGCCGCTATTCCCTGCCTTAACGAAGCGCAATTCATTGCTGACATAGTGACCAAAGCAAAAAAGTACGTTGACAGGGTCATAGTCATCGATGACGGTTCAACAGACAGAACATCCGAAATCGCCAGAGATGCCGGTGCCGATGTTATAAGACACGAAAAACGAAAAGGCGCCGGCGCTGCCACGCAGTCAGGGTTTCAAGCAGCTAGAACAAACGGCGCCGATATTCTGGTTACCCTGGATGGTGACGGTCAGCACAACCCAGACGAGATTCCGGCACTCATATCCCCCATCACTGAGGGCAAGGCCGACCTCGTCATCGGCTCCCGCTTCCCCCAACCCCATCTCAATCAATCTCAATTAATCTCAATTAATCTCAACCATGTACCCAAATATCGCAAACTCGGCATCGATGTCATCACCTGGCTTTATAACTTCGGCTCAAAAATGAAGGTCTCTGATTCTCAAAGCTGCTTCCGGGCCCACAGTAGAAAACTACTGCAAGCCATCGAAATCACCGAACCCGGCTTTGGCTTCAGCGTTGAAGTCTTAATCAAAGCCAGAAGGAATGGCCTCGCTATCATGGAAGTGCCCATTTCCTGTATCTATCACCCCCAAGGCTCAACAGACAATCCCATCACCCACGGCTTAGGCGTCGCCTTCACCGTGATGAAGTTGCGCCTTTTCAAACACCAGGAAATCATTAGCTGAAACTCAACAAACCCAATAAACCAAAAACTCGTACAAACCCTTTCCAAAGCTGTGTATTTGGGCTATAATGTCACTCATGGCGACCGGTAGATACCGGAAAAAGCGCTGCAGACTAGACTGATGAAAGCACTGGTATTATCCGGAGGTAAGGGTACCCGGCTAAAACCCCTCACTAACACTACAGCCAAACAGCTCCTCCCGGTAGCCAACAAGCCCATACTTCACTACGTCATAGAGCAAATCACCGAAGCCAACATAAAGGATATCGGAATAATCATCTCCCTCGAAACAGGGCAAAGTATCAAAGAGGCAATCGGCAACGGCGCAAAATGGAACGCCAGAGTCACCTATATCCTCCAGCCCGAACCCCTGGGATTAGCCCATGCTGTTAAAACAGCTCAAGATTTTCTCGGCGCCTCTCCCTTCCTCATGTTCCTTGGCGACAACCTCATTCAGGGTGGAGTTACAAGCTTTGTCACTGAGTTCAATATCACCAAACCCGATGCTCTTGTCCTGCTCAAAGAAGTCCCCGACCCCCGCCTTTTCGGCGTCGCCGAGCTTGACAAATCAGGAAAGGTAATCCACATGGTGGAAAAACCAAAACAGCCCAAAAGCAACCTTGCCCTCGTCGGCATATACCTCTTTACCCCGCAAATCCACGAGGCGATAGCTAAAATAAAACCTTCCTGGCGCGGTGAGCTTGAGATAACCGATGCCATGCAGCAGCTTCTGGATAAAGGGAAAACAGTTAGAAGCCACATCCTTCAGGGCTGGTGGCTCGACACCGGGAAAAAAGATGACCTTCTTGAAGCCAATCGAGTAGTGCTTGATGACTTGCTAAAGCGGGATATCAGGGGAGAAGCCAACTCCAACAGCCAGGTGGTAGGCAGAGTCGAGGTCAGGGAAGGAACAAAAATTGAAAACAGCACCATTAGAGGCCCCGTCTCCATCGCCGAAAGCTGCCACATCAAGGACTCTTTCATCGGGCCTTTCACCAGCATAGCCGCTGGCACTACCGTGCAAAACTCCTGCATAGACCACTCTGTCATCTTGGAAAACTGCTCCATCCGCAATATCGAGCGCCTGTCGGATAGCATCATCGGCAGAAACAGCGAGGTAACAAGGCAAGAAGATAGCATCAAATCAGCCCGATTATTCATCGGCGACGATGCCCGGGTGGAACTATGAGCAGCCAGGAGTCTGAGCCACACAAAAGCAATCCAAAGGAGGCAAGCGAATGCTGAAGGAATATCCCTTAGAAGGCGTCAGAACCCGAGAGATTAACTTAATACCAGACGAGCGCGGCTTCTTCGCCGAAGCCCTGAGACAGGACTGGAACGACTTTATTGACGAATGGATAGCACAGTCGAACTTGAGCTACAGCTACCCCGGCATGGTCAGAGCCTGGCACAGGCATCTTCGTGGTCAGGTTGATTATTTCCTGGTGGTAAAAGGCGCCATGAAAATCTGCGCCTATGATATAGCCACCAAGAAGTTTGCTGAAGTAATCGGCAGTGAAAAGAAACCAACACTTGTCAGAATACCCGGCCATTATCTGCATGGTACTAAAACAATCAGCAGCAAACCATCGCTTACCTTCTATTTCGTAACAAGACTCTATGACTACAAAAACCCTGACGAAGAAAGGGTGCCCTGGAATTCCCCTGATATCATACCCTCGGAGATAAATGGCAATAAAAACGACCCCCGTGTGGGCAAGCCATGGGACTGGTTCCACCCACCACACAAATAGAAACCCAAGGAGAATAAAATGAGCAAAAATATCTTGGTTACCGGTGGCTGCGGTTATATAGGCAGTGTCCTTGTTCCTATGTTGCTGCAACGTGGCTACAAGGTGCGGGTTTTCGACAAGCTTTATTTCGGCGAAGACCCCCTTAGGAACGTCCACGATAAAATAGAACTCATCCCTGGCGATGTCAGGAATTTCAACATCTCGATTCTAGACGGGATTGAGGGAGTCATCCATCTGGGCTCTCTCAGCAATGACCCCACCGCTGCCTTTGACCCTAACGCCAACCGCACTATCAATTATGAAGGAACCATGAAACTGGCTGAAGCTTGCAAAAAGCGCGGCATAGAGCGATTTACTTTTGCCTCTACCTGTGCTGTCTATGGCTTCCACCTCGAGGGTATAGCCGATGAGAGCTTCCCTGCTATTCCGCAAAGTGACTATGCCAAATCCAAGCTTGACGTGGACACAGACTTGCCAAAGATGGCCGATAAGAACTTCTGCCCTGTTATTTTCCGCCAGGCCACAGTTTTCGGATTTTCACCCAGGATGCGCTGGGATATAGTCATCAATGCTTTTGTCATGCATGCCTTCAAGACTGGCAGATTAGATGTCTGGTTTGGTGGCGAAGCCTGGCGCCCCGTGGTTCACGTAAGAGATACCGCAGAGGCACATATTTGCGGCCTTGAGGCTGAACCAGACAAGGTACGGGGCGAAATCTTCAACTTGGTATATAAGAACTATCGCATCTTGGAGCTGGCGCATCGAGTAAGAAAAGCGCTGGCCGGCATGGGCATCAATGTTGATTTAGATGTGAATTACGACCAGGTGGACAACCGAAGCTATAGAACTAACGGTGAAAAAATAACCAGGGTGCTGGGGTTCACCCCTAAAGTCTCGGTGGAGGAAGGGGTGAAAGAGATAGTGGATGCACTCCGAAGCGGGCAATACCGCGATTTCGACCATCCCATCTACTATAACATGCGCTGGATGAAGCTCCTCGTCGAGGTTGAGGATAGATTGAAAAAGACCGGCAAAGTTCTTTAGGAGGCTTGTATGAAAGTGGCGGTAATCGGTGCTAATGGTCAGCTAGGCAGCGACCTCTGCAAACAACTGGACGCGGCTGACCTCATGTCCTTGACTCACTCAGGCATCGAAATCACCATCATGGATTCGGTTAAAGACAGTTTTCAAAAATATAGACCTGACATCATCATTAATACTGCAGCATTTCACCGAGTCGATGATTGTGAGGCAGACCCCGATAAAACCTTCCGGGTAAACGCCCTGGGCGCCAGGAATGTTGCCCTAATCGCTCAAGAGCGCGGAGCTAAGCTGGTGCACCTCAGCACTGACTACGTCTTCGGTGGCGAGGATGAGCCACGGACCACGCCCTATACTGAATTAGATATTCCGGTACCAGCTAATACCTACGGCAAATCCAAGCTCGCCGGCGAAGATTTTGTCCGCCAACTGTGCTCGAAGCACTTCATCGTCAGGGCTTCGGCGCTTTTCGGCGTCGCCGGCTCCAGCGGCAAAGGTGGCAACTTCATCGAGACCATGCTCAAACTAGCCAGGGAACGGGATGAACTCAGAGTAGTCAATGACCAGGTTTTTTCCCCCACCTACACCAAGGATTTAGCCGGGAAAATAGCCCGGCTCATCGCCACCGAGTACTACGGTATCTTCCACATCACCAACAAAGGCATTTGCTCCTGGTATGAGTTCACCAAAGAAATATTGAGACTTGCTGGCCTAAAAACACCTGTCATCCCCATAACCTCTGACCAGCTTAACCAGAAAGCCAGGAGACCCCGCTACTCAGTATTAGATAATTACCATCTTCAGCTTCTAGGCATGGATGACATGAGGCCATGGCAAGAAGCACTAAAAGATTACCTGATAGAAAAAGGCCATATCACTTGAAATTGGCCAACAAATGTAGTGCGTCCCGATAAATCGGGATAACCTCGCCCAAAATATAACCCCTGAAAGGAATAAATGGACACCACTGAAATAATCATAATCGGCGCTGGCGTTATTGGTTGCAGCATTGCCCATCACCTGGCAAAAATAGGCTGTCAAGATGTGCTCATCCTGGAGAGGGACTATATCGGCTCAGGCTCCACCGAAAGATGTGCCGGCGGCATCAGGCAGCAGTTTTCCACCGAGACGAACATCCTCCTCTCCATGAAAAGCGTCAAATTCTTTGAGCGCTTCGAAGAGGAGACCGGTCACCTGGCTGATTTCCGCCAGAATGGCTACCTGATGCTGGCAACCACACAAGAAGAGCTTGAGGCCTTCCGCCAAAACGTAGCCTTGCAGCGTCGGCTTGGAGTCGAAGTCCAGCTGCTCTCACCCGAGGAAGCTAAAGAAATCGTCCCTCGGCTCAATGTCGAGGATATTCTTGGAGCAACCTATTGTCCCACTGACGGCTATGCCGACCCCTATTCCGTAGTCCAGGGCTTCGCCTCTGCCGCCAGGGAATTGAGGGTGAAGATATACCAGGAAACAGAGGTCACCCACATTAGAAAAACCGGGCAAGTTTGGGAAGTATCAACTAAAAAGGGAAGTTTTCAAGCGCCTATTGTAGTCATTGCTGCTGGTGCCTGGGCGAGCCAAATCGGAAAAATAATTGGCTTAGGCATACCGGTTCACCCTTCAAGGCGTCACATTTTTGTCACCGCTCCTCTAGATGCCATCCAAAGGGACAGCCCGATGGTTGTTGACTTCCACAACGGCTTCTGGTTTCGACGTGAAGGTCCCGGACTCATCTTCGGCATGAGAAACCCTGATGAACCTGAGAGCTTCGATACCTCGGTAGACTGGAGCTTTCTACCTAAGCTGGCAGAAATAGCTTCCCATCGCTTGCCCCTGCTCAGGGATACTGGCGTAGTCACAGCCCAGGCCGGACTTCACGAAGATACGCCGGATGCCAATGCTATCATCGGCAAAGTCCCGGAAATGGACGGCTTATATCTCGCCTGTGGCTTCAGCGGTCATGGCTTCATGCACTCACCGGCGGTGGGTAAAACAATGACTGAACTTATTTTAGGTAAAAAGCCTACCATTGATATTTCATCTTTAGCACAGGGGAGATTTAAAGAACGAGCATACCAAAAGGAGAAGTGCTTTATTTGAATAGAGTGATATCAACATAATCAAAGCTTCTCAGCAATAACAATGTCTTGATATGAAAGAAAGCGCTCTCTGCCACACCAAGAACCATATTGTATTGGTTCTTTTATCATGAGGCCACCCTTAGCATACAAAGTACGCATATATTCCTCACTATAGGCTACAGCATTTTCAGGTGTTTCTTCGTATTTCCATCTGTAAGTCCCCTCGCCATATTTGAACTCTATTGTGCTTTTGCCTTGTTGAATAAGGTACAGCGATTCATTATTAAGGAGGAAAAAGGTAATTAAGCACCTCCCCCCTTTCTTCAAAACGCGATAGATCTCAGCCAAATAATGTTCAATATCTTTAGGTAGCATATGTGTAAAAACAGATGCTAGGAAAACAAAGTTGAAAAACTCATCCTCAAAAGGAAACCTGAACTCACTGGCCGAAACCTTTCCCTCCGGATTATATTGCTTATTAAATATATCCACTAGTTGAAAATGAAAGTTAGAATATTTAGAAGAAATGTGTTCATTAGACCAATCAATACCCTTTTTGGCAGTATCAAAACCTTCATACCTACCATTTTGGTCAAGGTATTTCGTCAGAGGAACAGCCATTCGCCCGATTCCACACCCAACATCTAAGACCGTCTCATTTGGCATGAGGTAACAAAGATTCTTGAAGTATCCGAAAAACTCCTCCCCGATTATCCTAAAGTCGCCATCACCTACAAAAGCGCTTAGTTCAGGAGATGGTATTAGCTCCTTGTCCAGCGTAGAGGGGATGCGGCCATTTGTATATCGTCCTATCTCCACGTAAGAAGAAAGGTCAAGCGAATCCAGGGGCAAGTTGGGGTTATAATAGGGGTCACCGTTTTTGATAATCTTGTTCCACCTGTGTTTAAAATACTGACTATCTTCTGGATGCGGATCGAAACCGAAGGGCTTTCCAACAGTATTTCCTCTTGTCGCAGATTCATGGTGATAGAGTTCAGCATATGGCGTATAGACATTTAGGTAGCCTCTTTCAACCGCTCTAAGACAAAAATCGATATCTCCAAAGCCAACTTTCATGTTTTCATCAAAACCACCCAGCCTATCGAAAACTTCCTTCTTTACCATCATGCACGCAGCCGTTACGGCGCTCCAGTTTCTAATTGATATAAAGTGTCCCATGTAACCAATCTCGCTTGAATCTTGACGTTTGTAGACATGCTCGCAGCAGTCAAATAGTCCTATTACAACGCCCACATGTTGTATCTTATTGTCAGGGAAAAGCAGTTTTGCACCAACGAAAGCTACTTCTTCCCTTTGGGAATGTTCTAGCATCGCCTCTATCCATTCAGGAGATATGACCTCAATGTCATTGTTGAGAAAAAGTAGATGCTCTCCTTGAGTATACTTGGCCGCATAGTTATTTAGTCTCGAGAAATTAAAACTCTCTACAAACTTTAGACACTTGTAATTGGCGTACTTGGCTTTTACGTAATCAAGATATTTAGCCGTTTGAATATCCTGACTTAAGTTATCGACAATTAGCACCTCATAATTTCTATAAGTTGTTTTGTTTTCAATGCTTTCGATGCATTGCCTTAGTAAATGCTCCTTGTCTCTGGTAGGAATTATGATACTGACCTTCGGATTGTTTAGTATTCGTCTTTTTACCCTGAAAAAATTGAAATGCTTACCATCATAGACATTACCCTCAATTCCCTCTCTATTAAGGAAGTCCACTAAGGCCTTCTTGCTGAGTTCCATTACTTTACCTTTATATATGTGCCCCGCGCTTGATGGATGTTCTCTCCATCTATAAAGAACCTTTGGAATATGAATAACTCCTCTTGTTTTTGAAATGATCCTCAAGAATAGATCGTAATCATGCGAAGTTGCAAAGTCTTCCCTGAATCCATTTAAACCTTGTACTAGTTTTGCTCTTATGACAACAAAATGGACTATATATGGGTGAGAAAGTAAGTAATCAAGCGAGAAGCCCGGCCTGTACATAGCGTAAAATGGTATCCCTTTTTCACACATCAAAACCTCATCGCTGTATACAAAGTCTGCTTCTGGCTGATTATTCAAAAGTTTGGCTACTTCATACAAGGCAAAAGGTACTAATTCGTCATCGTGGTCAAGAAATCCGATAAATTCACCAGTGGCTAAAGATAACGCTTCATTGGAATTGCCAGCAGTTCCTTTGTTTTGCGAAAGGAACTTTAATCGAATTCTGGCGTCTTTCTTAGCGTACTCCCTCAAAACTTGTTTAATATGTGGTTTTGTGGAATTACCATCAGCAATGCATAGCTCCCAATTGTCGTATGTTTGGTCTAGAACAGACTCAATAGCAGATCGAAGCCACTTTTCATGTGTGTTCCAAACCGGCATTATGACACTAATTTTTGGCCTATACCTGAAAGAAACAGATTCTTGCCTTTGTGCTTCAAGGTCTTCTAATTTTGGCTCATTTTGGGCAATCCAGATCTGATGTACCTCAGGATGGATATTGAATATTCTCCCTCTTAACCATTTCCCGAATTTGAGAAAAAAGCTTCTCCATCCTTGGTTCAAAATAACTCTAATGCCAACTAGTCCAAGCTCGTAGTAGTAGCGTCTTCGCGTGCCCGGGCGCAGCAGCTTTCCAATTACTCTCTGGTATCTACTTACAAGCTGCATAATTATCCCACGCTGTATCTGCTGCATTTGAGCTTCAAGCTCATTTATCTGGGTGTCTTTAGCTTGTAGGGCACCGTTAAGCTCATTTATCTGGGTGTCTTTAGTTTGTAGGGCACCGTTAAGCTCATTTATCTGGGTGTCTTTAGCTTGTAGGGCACCGTTAAGCTCATTTATCTGGGTGTCTTTAGTTTGTAGGGCACCGTTAAGCTCATTTATCTGGGTGTCTTTGGCTTGTAAGCTATTGCTGAGATCAGTTATCTTGGCATCTTTGGTCTGTAATACGTTGTCAAAATCTAATTTATGATAGTAACTTGGAGATAGCATTGCTTTGGTAATAGCTTCCTTTAATTCTTCAACTGTAGCTGACAAATCATAAGTTTTGTTCACTATCCTTTCCATTGATTTGCCAGCTTTGTCAGGGTCTCTGGCCCAGATACCCGTTATTCGATTATCTATCATTCGTCCACTGTAGTAGCGAATACGTTCACTGGTGACAGACCAAACGTGATAGGGTGGACAAATAAAAGACAATCTTCGTATCACATCCCAATCTATCAGCACATCGAGTTCTTCGTCATACATCCCAGCTTTTTCAAAAAGAGATCTACTATGCAGAACACACTTGTGGTTTATATAGTTCTGGGGAATAAGCATCCAGGGGGCGACATCCTGTCTAAACTCAAACTCTCTGCCGATTTCTCTATTATTCTCATCAAGCGAGACTTCGTACCAGTCGGAATAGACATAATCTTTCCCCTGTAACGCGGCTTTTATCAGAACCTCCAGATGGAGCGGGTATAAGATGTCGTCATCGTCCAGATAGCCGATAAACTCTCCGCTGCTGTTTCTAATGCCTACATTCAGCGCATGTGCCTTGCCTTTATGCTCAGCCACAATGTACTTGATTCTACTATCGTGAAACTCGTCAATTATGTCAGCAACATCTTCTCCACCATCGTTAACCACCACCAAATTCCAGTTACGGTATGTTTGATTGATAACGCTCTTGATGGCATTCCTTATGTATTTTCTGCCGTTGTAGGTGGGCATCATAATATCAACTAGCGGCCCTTCTGTTATATCCAACTGCGTCTTTTTGACAAAGAAGCTACAGATAAGCCATTTTTTGAACGGCAGCTCGTGCCAGGTAATTTCTTCGGCATACTGGCTGAGTTCGGTAGTCATGGTGTCTTTGAACAATACCCTCAGGTGCCCCGGGAAAGGAACAGACAAGCCATCAGGGACGGAGACTATTATTCTGCCACCATTCCTCACAACGCGCACAGCCTCTTCCAGCAATTTCCTGGAGTCTCTCACATGCTCCAGCACTTCCGCTATCAGGATAGTATCGAAGGAGTTATCGGGAAACTCCAGGCTTGTGGCATCCATAACCATAAATTGAGCCTTGGCATCCAGGTTCTCCTTTTGGACCAACTCGACTGCCTGGTGTATTCCCGGTTCGCTTATGTCTATGCCAACCACATCAAAGCCGAGCCTGGCGATTTCCAGGGACAAATCGCCATTGCCACAGCCCATCTCCAATACCTTCTGCCCTTCTATGAGATGAGACAGAAGTCTAAAGCGATTGAGATGCGTTTCATCTCTCTGGTGCTCAGTGTTATAGCACCACTCATCACTACCAAGGATTTCTGCCACTGCCCGCCCGCGTTCCGCTTTCCCTTCAGTATCCATTACTCCCTTTACTGCAACATCGGTTTGCACGGTTTTCTCAGCTCTAATCAAAAGCCAGGGAAATGCTTCCAGCTTTGCCTCCGCTTCGGCTCGGCTAATTTTTCTGCCTTCACAATCATAAAAATGCACTTTTAGCTTGTAGAATTTGAGCAGGTTCAAAATTGCCGCACAGCTAAATGGGTTTATGTGCGCCTCTGTTATTTCAGGCTTGATAGGAACACATAAGACAAGACCCTTCTTGGCAACTCTTAAGCACTCTGCCAGAGCAACCTTTGGATTTCTAAAATGTTCGATGACGTCTCCCAATATCACAATGTCAAAATAGTTATCTTTGAAAGGTATCTCTTCGGCAAAGCCGTGGATGAACCTCAGGTGAGGATATTTTTCACGTCCCCTGAGGATATTCGGGACTGACAGGTCAAGCCCGATACCACTGATGCCTCTTTGATATAGTATTTGCATATGTGCACCATTGGCGTATCCAACGTGCAGATAAAATTCCCCTGGTTTTACCAGGTTACACAGCCCGTGCAATCTCTCCCTCCGCTCCTTGGTCAGGAACTCGGCAACATCAACATCCACATATCGCTCCGAGTAAAAAGCCACAAGCTCAGCGTCGCTCAAGTTTGGGTTCGCCTGGCGTGGAATTTTATCCTTTGGAATGCCGACAATCGAAATGTCCAGCCTCTTATAGTGTTCTATGGTTTCTTCGTATTCAAGCGCCATTCTCTCTTCTCACCGATAATCATTCCAAAAATACTACAGAGTTGGAGTAAAGTCACGTTCATTCGGTCTATATCTTTATATTCTAACCATCTTCTTTCTTAGCCCAAATAAACACATACTGCCCTCTTACTAACTTAATCACTATAAGGAAATCGTCCAAGAGTTTGATAAAGGAGATCGCTCTATATTTTAGAGTGTCTCTAATCCTTATGTATTGGACAAGAGGTAAGCTAAAGGCAGCAAGCGTTTTCATTGTTTTTATAGTAAAATGCTCCTTGATAATCTTTATCATCTCTATTCCAGTAACACCTTCAAAAGCAGAGGAACTGCAAGCATTGCTTTTTGACAAATGCCTTGGTCTTTTAAGGCGCTGCAAATTTGCCCTGATTTTTTGTGAGTAACTAGCTTCAGTGGGTAATATAAAATATAAAACCTTGGCTACTAAGTCACGTACGACGCCCGATGTGCCGATATAATCCAGCACAAGGAAGCTTCCTCCGGGCTTTAATGCCTTTCTGACCTCTTTGATGACGTGTTCTATCGCAGGTAAATGATGCAATGTATCCCAAACAATTACCGAGTCATATTGGCGTTCCTCAAAAACAATCCTGTTTAGATCAGCAACTACATACGTAATATTACCAATGGACTCGTTTTCTTTAATGCCTCTATAGTAGTTCTTAGCAATCTCTAATCTTCGCTCGCTAATGTCTATACCAACTACATCCATTCCGTTTCGTGCCAGTTCAAGACATAGCCTTCCCACTCCACAACCCAGTTCCATGGCTCGCCCCTTATTCTCAGATCCCCTCTGAATCATAAGAGCCCTAACATCCCCCCGGCATATATTTTCAATCCCAGGATCATCCCAAAAACGAATAACCCTTAAAGGCCTTACTGCTCTCCTTATATCTGGAATCATTCCATTAGCTAGTTGTTCATCTATGGACTTATCGTGAAACAAAGCTTCTCTGCTTATATCCTGGTCATAAGCGGCGTCTACATTTTCACAATTATAACCAAGAAATATGCTCGCTTTTTTTGCTGATATAGCTGTATCGTAATCTGTATAGGCAGTGTAATCTCCATACATCCAAAAGACAGGAAAGCTTGGTGAACGATTCCTTATTGCTGCCGGACGGATATTCTTTTTGGGAGAGTTGAAAGTAATGTTAGCGACTGCCTCCCAACTCTCTCCACCATCAGTAGTCCTATACTTTTGAATTTCCCACTGCGAGGACACAACCTTGGAGAGGTACACAATTGATGTATCGTCTTTGTCTATCGATATACCGCCGCTATATTGCGGCTCCTGAGCATAAAGACAGCCGCCGGCAGTAGTTATCTCGTGTGTTTCCCAGGCATCTCCAGTCCACCTTGCATAGTTATATCTGTGGTCTTCGTCAGACACGAAGGTCGCAAATGCAATGCATGGTTTTCCATCGGAGTCTAGAGCAATATCCCAAATCCAGGACTGATAATTCCCCAGGGTGTCTGAATCATAAACTTTCTCAAGGTTATGCTCTTTCAGCGGCAGTGGTGCAGATATCATCTCTCCATCAGCTCTGTAATAGTGGCCGTTATAGTAATAGCAGTAATATACGTTTCTATGTATATTAGCTACTCCATCGCCTTGGGTGACACAGAAATGTATCTTATCTATGCTATTCGATATGACCTTGACATAGGTTCTATTGTCAACGTCTATAACGTCATGTTCGGGCCCAAATTGATTACCACCGTCCATGGATACCCTGCAGGCTTCCCTCTCACGAGTTGGTGATTCTCCGGTACGCTTTCTATAAAAGAGGTAAATCTTGTTATCCTCCCCAGCCAATTGAACCGGGTTTGGATAACAAACCTGCAAGCCACCACCTGTGAATGACAATTCATCGCCAAACGCAGTAATATCTTCCGGGTTAACCGAGATTCTCCAATACATCGTATTGGCATTGTGCTTACTATAAAACACGAGTATCCGTCCATCGTTTCTTATTAGAATCGCCGGGGCAGCGTGGTCATCAACATCCAATGCAGCGCGCAATGTGAAGGTGTCAATCTCTTGGCTTCTGTGGTCATAGCTACTAATCGTTATATCGCCATTTTTGGCTACATAGCCCCAGTAGGTTTTGTCACGAATCCCAACATGCCTGATTGCCCTCGGGTCTTGGAACCAACACCAGGCATCACCGTCGATCTGGTGCAAATTATCACTACCAAAACCAATCATCTGCCTACTCCAACATATTTGAAGCCAGTGGCAATCAGTTTATCTTTGGGCAGGGCATTACGACCGTCCACGATGGCACAAGGCTCAACCATTGCTTTTTTGATTTTGTTCCAATCAGCCTGAGTGAACTCAGGCCATTCAGTAGCCAGGATTATAGCACAGGCGCCAGACACGGCTGAGTAAATGTCCCGAGTGAAGACAACCTTGCCAGGGAGCAACGGCTTTGCGCTCTCCACAGCCATAGGGTCATAGAGGCGCAATCTGGTTCCTTGGGCGATGAGCAGATTCGCTATGCCCAGAGCCGGAGCTTCGGTAACATCGTCTGTGTTCGGCTTGAAGGCTAATCCGAGCAATGCAATCTCCTTGCCTTTCAAAGAGCCGAGAATCTGCTTAAGCCTTTCAACCACCAGTGACCGCTGCCTGATATTTACCTCGATAGCAGCCTTGAGAAGCTTGAAATCGTAGCCCTTGTTTGAAGCCAAAAATTCCAGTGCCCTGGCATCCTTGGGCAGACAGGGACCGCCATAGCCTGCTCCAGGCTGGAGAAATGCAGTCCCGATGCGAGAGTCAAGACCCAACCCCTGGATGACATCGTCAATATCGGCCCCCAGAATCTGGCATAAGTTGGCGATTTCATTGATGAAGGAGACCTTTGTGGACAAAAAGGCATTGGCAGCATGCTTAATCATCTCCGCAGAGGTTATGTCTGTTACCAACACAGGAGCTTCAATGTCCGAGTAGAGCTGGAGCATTTTTCCAACTGCTTGCTGGTTATCAGCCCCAATCACAATACGGCTGGGATGATACCAGTCATCAATAGCTTGCCCGGCACGCAAGAACTCAGGATTGGCAACATAAGTAATCGGCGTCCCCTGCAAATAGTCGCTGATAAGCCTGGCGCCTGTCCCCGGCGGGACGGTGCTTTTAACCACCAGAACCAGAGGGCTTCTGGTTGCTTCACGCACTTGCTCCACAGCGGTGCGCACATTTGAGAGGTCAACCTTACCGTCCGGTGATGAAGGGGTATTCACAGCTATCATGGCAATATCAGCCTTAAGCGAGACCGGAAGAGAAGAAACGAAGGTCAATTTTCCCGAAGACAAGCCTTGCTCAAGCAGGGCTGGGATACCCTTCTCGTAAATGGGCTTACTTCGATGGTTCAGGAAGTTTAGCTTGTTTGTATCCGCTTCAACACCAACTACCCGGTGTCCTGACTTCGCCAGGCAGCAGGCTGCCACCAGGCCGATGCGACCGATACCTACAATTACAACATTCATTCCTCACCTTTCAGGTAACCGCGTATTGGATAACCACTTGGTAGTGCTCACCCGTTACTTCGGTTCCAATGTCCTCAGGTAATCAGCTATCACCTTTTCAGTGTCCCCTATAGAGATGACCCTGCCCTCAGCTAGCAGCATTGTCCTCTGGCACAGGTTTTTCACCGTGTTCAAGGCATGGGAGACGAAGACTATGGTCTTGCCCTGCTCCTTGAACTCGCTTATCTTGGCAATGCACTTTTTCTGGAAGGCTTCGTCGCCAACGGCAAATGCTTCGTCTATGAGTAAGGTATCCGGGACGGCGTTGATGGCTGTGGAAAAGGCCAGCCGCAGGTACATGCCAGAGGAGAAGTTTTTCAGCTTCATGTTCTCAAATTTCCTGAGCTCGGCAAAGTCGAAGATATCATCATATATCCTGTCCACCTGCTTGCGGCTCATGCCCAGTATTGATGAGTAGAGGTAAACATTTTCCTGGGCGCTCAGCTCTGGCTGAAAGCCAACGCCCAGCTCGAGGAAGGAAGCAACCTTGCCATTCATTTTCACCGAGCCCCTATCCGGATACATCACCTTCGCCAGGATTTTGAGCAGCGTGGTCTTACCCGAACCATTTCTGCCGATGATGCCAAATGCCTCGCCTT
>VGOO01000014.1 GCA_016875925.1 Chloroflexota bacterium | reverse complement strand
GCCCACTGAGAGAAATAATCTTTTGGTTGCGACTGTGCCTCCATCGGACATCACCTCCTTATTGCTCAAAAAAATTTACTGAATTCTTTGAAAAATTGTCGGTTGATTTCAGCGTATTTCTCTACGGTCTTAGTCCACTGCTCCATCAAATCACTTGTTGCTTCGCCTCCGTCTTCGAGCCTCCTCTTCGATTTCTTGATCTGCTCTTCAAGTTCCTCAACTTTGCTCTTCAGTCCAATGTACTTCTCGTGGAGCTCATTGTATTGGGTACGAGGGACTACCCCGACATTTTCATAGAACTCCTTCATGATAGCGTTGAAGGTTTCTATACCCTTTTCCCCAAACGCCTGATGGCACAGAATAATAAACTGCTCATACAGTGAACTAGGTTCTGGCTCTTTCTTGGCAAAGCCATTTTGAAAGAGAGCAAAAAGCGTCTGCGAGTTCTCGGCTAGCTTCGCTATCTCCAGAAGCGTTTGCCCCCAGAGTTCCAGAAGTTCTTTGCCTGGCGGCGCGATTTTGTTGATTCTTCCACCAGAGGACAAGCCCCACCTCCCACAGTTAGAACTATTATAAATGATAAATCGGTTTTTGCAAATAACTTCGAGTGAGCGTTTATCCCTAAAATTAGCGTCTTGCGCCTATAGCTCAGCGGACAAGAGCACCGGTCTTCGGAACCGAGGGTCGTGGGTTCGAATCCCTCTAGGCGCGCTACTTAAGAGACTACCGCTTGCCCGGCAGAGCTGCCAGGTTCCTCTGACTACCTGAGAAATTCAGACTCTACTTCAGTCCTATCTTCTGTGCCACCAGCTCTCTGTGCCAGTCAGTGCCACCATAGGCTATATCAGCAGCCTTAGCCCTGCGGTAGTACAACGGTATGTCATGTTCGCCGCTGGTGCCAATGCCACCATGCAGCCTGACCGCCCACTTGCTCACATTCTTATAGGCCTCGTTGACATAAGCCTTTGCCATAGAGACCTCCCTGGAACAGGGCATACCCTCTGCAGCCATCCAGGCTGCTTCGTAGATGAGGTACTTGCAGGTCTCCATTGAGATCCACATGTCAGCCATGATGTGCTGCAAGGCCTGGAAAGCACCGATGGGCCTATCGTATTGTACTCTCTCTTTGCTGTAGGCTACAGTCATCTCGACGCAGGTCTGTATGCCACCCAAAGACTCGGCGCACCTGATAACAGCTCCCTTTTCAATTAGCTTGACAATAATAGGCCATCCCTTGTCTACTTGGCCTAGCACATTCTTCCTGGGGACCGACACGTCTTTGAATTTAACCTCGCATAACTTATCATGTGCTATGGTGGGTATTACTTCACAGGTTACGCCCTTGGACCTGGCATCGACTAGAAACAGGGTAACGCCGTCTTCAGAGGTGCCGGCCTTAGTCCTGGCAGCCAGCACGAAGTAGTTGGCCACGTGTGCCATCTCAACGAACATCTTGGTGCCGTTGATGATGAAATCATCGCCTTTGGCTGTTGCTTTTAAAGCAATGTCCGAAGCATCGAGGGTACCTTCGGCTTCTAACAAAGCTGGTGTCAGGATGAGTTCGCCGCTGGCTATCTTGGGTAGGAAATCTTTTTTCTGCTCATCAGTGCCGTTTTCCAGGATAGGGAAGGTGCTGATAATGGTACAGAGCAGAGGTCCTGGCAGAATGTTCCTGCCTATTTCCTCGACCAGGACGGTTAAGTCCTGGAAGCCGTATCCCATACCTTCGTAGTTTTCCGGGATGACCAAGCCCATCCAGCCCAGCTCAGCCATTTTTTTCCAGAGTGCGGGAGAGTATCCCTTTTCGTCTTTTTCCAGTTCCCTGACTAAGGCCTTGGGGCATTCCGTGGTAAGGAAGTCCCTGGCCATCTTCTTCAGAATCTCTTGTTGCTCGCTAAATCTCAGGTCCATGATTCCTCCTATTTCATTCTGGGCAGGCCCATGCCATACCAGGCGATGATGTTACGCTGGATTTCGTTGGTGCCCATAGAGATAGTGAATACAAAGCACTCGTGGTACATGTTTTCCCACAAGCCATTTAGAGGTGCCCACTTGGAATGTTTCACCTGACCATAAGGCCCAAGTATGTCAGTGGCAGTGAATGCAAAACGCTCTCCAAATTCACTGGCGAATACCTTAAGAGCAGAGGCGTCCATCAGTGCCATCTCACCCCGATTCTGCAAGTCGGCTATACGGTATGCCAGAGTGCGGGCGGCTTCTAACTCGCAAGCTAATTGGGCTAAGCGGTTGCGGACTAGAGGGTCTCTGGATAATGGTTGTCCGTTTCTCTTGGTCTGATTGCAGAACTCTACAAGCGTTTCGAGGCCGCGAAGCATAGCCATGATCTCGTCTAAAGCTGACCTCTCGAAACCTGCTAAGGTGTTGACCACTGCCCAGCCTCCATTCTCCTGTCCAACGATGTTTTCTGCCGGGACATGAACATCGTCAAAGTAGACCTCATTGTATATCGTGGCGCCGTTCATGTAAGGAATGGGCCTGACAGTGATGCCTGGGGTCTTCATGTCGAGGAGAAGGAAAGCGAGATTATGGTGTTTACGACCATTAGGGTCAGACTTAAAGACCCCGAAGGCCCAGTCGGCTTTGTGTGCCCCAGAGTTCCATGTTTTCTGCCCATTTATGACGTATTCGTTGCCTTTCTTTATCGCGGTACAGGTGAGGGCTGCCAGGTCAGAGCCTGCATTTGGTTCGCTCCACAGTTCGCACCAGAATATTTCGGCGTTAGCAATCGAGGGTAGAAATCTTTTCTTCACATCCTCATTGGCTGCTGCCAGTAGAGTAGGGGCTAACATCTGAACGCCAAACGGGTCTAAACCTGGGACGCCATGATAGCCCCTAGCCTCACCAAACATGACTCTGTCCATCATGGCACCTGTTCCTCCGTATTCGGCAGGCCAGGCGAGGGAGAGCCACCCCCTCCTTGCATATTCCTTGGCGCAGGAGCGGTGAAATTGCCAGCACTCGTCGTTTTCGAAAATGCTTTC
Source organism: Chloroflexota bacterium (assembly GCA_016875925.1). GTDB lineage: Bacteria > Chloroflexota > Dehalococcoidia > GIF9 > UBA5629 > VGOF01. Next base: position 22,118 of record VGOO01000014.1, on the reverse strand, counting down.
GAATCCGACGAAACTCGCTGGTTTTTGACTTTCCAATTCACTGCACGCCTTGAAGAATTCCTTTCTGTGGGCAATTTGCTCATCGGTAAGCGCAAAATCCATGGAGAGCCTCCTTAGTTTGATTGATATATGTCGCGAAGTCTGTCAAACCTTCTAAGGACAGCATACTAGGGATTAGTTTCTAGCTGCCCGTCCGACTAAGGTTGGCCTTGACTTGCTAGCCTAGATATTTTGAAACGCACTTGTTTTCTTCGAAATTGCGTCTGCTATTATTCTGACTGAAGAAGCCTACCACCGATATTATAATACATGGCTACAACTTTGAGAAGTCTCATCGCCTGGGAGCTACATATGCAAGTAGGTGTGTGTCAAATTGCATTTTCCCATTTACTGTTGTTAGTTTACCTATGCAGGATGTCCTTTATTTCATAGGTTATGACCCCGGCTGGTACTCTTACGTCAATTGTATCTCCTTTGTTGCGGCCCAATAGTGCTTGTCCTACTGGAGAAGCTGTGGAGATTTTGCCGTCGATCGGGTTCGCTTCTCTGGCATCGACAAGGGTATATTTAACCTCTTCACTCGATGTTAACTCGCGGAGCAGCACTGTATCGCCCATGTTCACTTGGTGGCCAGAGGTCTGTTTCTCTTCCATGTCCCTTGCAGCTTTTAGTATTCCCTCGAGTTCCCTGATGCGTGCTTCCAATTGGCCTTGTCGTTCACGCGCTGCCTCTAGTGGCGCGTTTTCGCGAAAATCCTTGTCAGCAGCCGCCTTTTGTAACTCTTCGGCTATGATGGGTCGTTCACTCTTGAGCGCAGTTAACTCTGCTTCTAAGTCGGCGCGGCCTTTTGCAGTTAGAATGGCTTCTTTGTGCTTGAGTCGGGATGGTCGAGCGTGCAACTTGGGGGTAGGCCTCTTGGGTTTGAGGTGTAATGATAGGTTTGTCTTGGTCAGTCCCTGTTTGTAGCTATAGATAAGAAATGCTTTGACTATGGCTAGTTTCTCGGCAATCTCGGTAGTTGAGGATGTGATTTGCTCGGCATAGTTGGCCACTTCGGGGATGGACAACTCGCCGATACGTCGTCCCTCACCGTACCAACGGACAAATCTATATATCTCCTGTTGGGATTTGAGTCTTTCATCTGGGGATAATGTTAGAAGGAATTGTGCAGCCACTTGCCCAAGATTAGAGCTTGCTTCGCTTGGAGCAGGCAGATCCTTTATGGCCATACCGTGTTTGCTAGAACAATGATAGAATAGTGGGGTGATTAGTGTCAAACAGCACAGGCCTGGCGTGTTTCACATTGATGCAAGTCCATGTGCTTGGTGTAAATCAGGGCGTGGCATAGCCGATGAAAGTATATGCTAGCTTAGCTGCAAGAAAGGCGCAGGAATCGGGCCCTTGGTCAGGACATAATTCCACAATGTCGAACCCAACTACATGTCTCTGTTGTGTAATTGCTTTTAATAAGCCGGTGACTTCATGCCAGAGCATACCATTGGGTTCAGGAGTGCCTACAGCAGACATGATGGAGGGGTCAAGAACATCTAGGTCTATGGTTACGTAGACTTTTTCTCCCAATGAACTGGCTATCTGTTGTACTGAGTGTGCGTGGGGTTTGGAAGACATCAGGTAAAAGGGGTTCATTTTGTTTTGTTTCAGAAAGTCATTTTCCTCTGCGCTGAGACTTCGGATTCCTACCTGTGTGATGGGGCATAATTCGACAATGCGCCGCATAACACAGGCATGGCTGTACTTCGTGGCAGTATACTCATCGCGGAGATCAGCGTGGGCATCTAATTGCAGCACGCACAAATCCCTGTGTATTTCTTTGAGAGCCTGAACCATTCCCAAACTAAGCGAGTGCTCTCCGCCTAGCATAACCACGAATTTGTTGGCTTGAAGGAGAGACTTCGACACTTCATAAACTTGCTTTATCATGTTCTCAGGGCTGCTGAGCACAGGATGTAGTTGAGGTAGTGTATGAATTCCTACTCTATATATTTCTCGGTCGAGTTCCAGGTTATAGAGCTCGAGGTACTGTGATGCTTCGATGATAGCCTTTGGTCCTTTCCTTGCCCCGCTATGCCATTCTGTGGTGCTGTCGTAGGGGACTGGCAATATCACTGCCCGTGCTGTTCCAAAGTCGGAGTGAGGCGAATGTAGCCCTGCGAAGTTTTGTGGAGGGGAAAATAGGCTTTCTGAGTATTTCATACTATGTGTAGTAGTGGAAGTTGCTTGGAACCTTTCAATTCGTCAAGGGTCCATTCTCGGTTGACCAAGCGGCTGGTGAATGTAGTTAGCCGGAATCTGTCTGTGATATCTTTGACGACTTGGTCAGCGTCGAAATCCTTGCATGAGAAGACATCGATATTAATGTAGCAACGTTCAACAAAGGTGTGGAGGCTTATGTGACTCTCGGCTATGAAAACTATCCCCGAAATTCCCCAGTCCTTGGGGCTAGTGCCAACATATCTGAAAACGGTCGGCCCAGCAATCTTAGTCATACCGATCTTCGCAGGATAGGAGTCCAGCAAATTGTGTATAAATTGCTCATCCTGCATAATTTTTGGGTCGCTGCCGTAGCCATCTATGATCAGGTGCATGTTTCCTCCTAAATCAAGATTCTCCTGAGTTCGAAAAGGGCTGAGATAACCGCCCTTTGTTTTACTTGTGGTCGGTTTCCGGGATAATTCTTAGTGAAAGTCGATGTCCGTTGTCCGTTGTCGATGCCGATGCAAATGGTGCCAATAGGTTTGCCTTCGATTTCCGATGGGCCGGTTACTGCTGTTAGGGCGATGCCGATATCGGTGCGCAGGTGTTGACGTACTGCTAATGCCATGGCTGCAGCCACTTCGGTGCTAATCATCCCATACCTTGAAGTCAAATGCTCATCGATCCCGTAGAATGTGTTCACACTATCAGTATATGCGATCACTCCTCCTTTGAAATATCTGGAACTGCCAGGGATATTGGTGATGCAGTTCGCTAGGAGCCCGCCGGTGCTGGACTCCATAGAGGCCATAGTTAGTCCTTTGGCCATAAGCAAAGCGCCGATAATGGCCTCAAGATTATCAGAATCGGTACCCCAAATGCTATCACCGAGGATTGCACGGATGCTCCTTTCCTTTTCTGTGATAAATGCTTGTGCCTCGTCTGTAGTGCAGGCCTTAGCGGTGATGCGCAGATGGATTCCGTCTGGCTTGGCGTAAGTGCCCACTGTTGGGTTGGTGGAAACTAGGAAGGAGCTTACCAATTCGTCTACTTTGGCCTCACTCAGGCCGAAAACCTTCAGTGTCTTGGAAACGATGATTGCTGTCCCCAGTTTCTGCTGCAAACGGGGCATTATGGAATTCGTCCACATCAGTTGCATTTCGTTGGGTGGCCCGGGCATGGTTATTATGGTGTGATTGTCTCGTTCTATCCACCAGCCGGGCGCGGTGCCGCGTGGATTGGCTATGATTTGAGCTGAAGGTATAACTCCTGCTTGTCTGAGATTACTCTTGGGCATTTCCATTTTGAAGTGCTTGAATAGCCGCTCGAATTCCTTGACCAACTCAGGGTTGGTTCTAATCTCTTCGGCCAGGAACTCAGCGATTGCCTCGCGAGTGATATCGTCTTGTGTAGGACCTAATCCACCGGTGGTTAAGATAATGTCGGACCTTTGCCAGGCTTGTTGTAGGATGTTGACGAGTCTCTGCTGGTTATCGCCTACGGTAGATATGAAGTGAAGGTCGAGTCCAAGTAAAGGCAATTGGCTGGCAAGATAAGCTGAGTTTGTGTCGACTATTTCTCCCAGCAGCAGTTCGGTACCGATGGAGATTATCTCTGCTTTCATCTTGCCTCATAACTTGAATTCAACATTTAACGGAGGAGATTCCTAAATATTTTTTAACAAGTGCCATTGCGCAGTAATTACCACACATGCTGCAGGTTGGTCCTGAACTCGAATATTTGTTGTGCACTAGTCTCACTCTTTCTGGATCGAGGGACAAATTGGCTTGGGATTCCCAATCCAGATTGATTCTCGCGAGTGACATTTTTCTATCCCACTCGCTTGCATTAGTTGTCCCTCTGGCAACATCGGCAGCATGTGCAGCAATGCGTGACGCGATTACTCCAGCCTTGACATCTTCGTTGTCCGGAAGGGCGAGATGTTCTGCTGGCGTTACATAGCACAAAAAGTCGGCTCCGGAGGCAGCAGCTATAGCGCCACCAATTGCGGCTGTGATATGGTCGTAGCCAGCAGCTATGTCGGTTACTAATGGGCCCAGCACATAGAAGGGAGCTTCGTGGCACAGGCTCTTTTCAAGTTGAACGTTAGTAGCGATTTGGTTCAGAGGCACATGGCCTGGCCCTTCTACCATCGCTTGGACTCCGGCTTCTCTGGCTCTGTCTATTAGTTCTCCGAGGATGATGAGTTCTTCTATCTGGGCTCGATCAGTTGCATCCGCCAGGCTTCCGGGGCGCATACCATCCCCGAGGCTTAGCGTAACGTCATATTCATGTGCCAGCTCAAGCAAACGGTCATAGTGCTCGTACAAAGGGTTCTCATGGTTATTGTGTAACATCCACCCCAGAAGGAAAGCACCTCCTCTGGAGACTACATCCGTTATCCTGCGTTGATTTTTGAGTCGTTGAATGGTTGATTGCGTGATGCCACAGTGCACGGTTATGAAATCGACCCCTTCTTTCGCTTGCTGTTCGATGGCATCGAAAAGGTCGTCTGTTGTCATGTTTACTATGGCACCATGTCGCTCGATGGCTTCAATGCCTGCCTGGTATATGGGTACAGTTCCTACTGGTAGAGTGCTTTCAGCTAAAATAGCCTGACGTATGGCTGATATATTGCCTCCTGTGCTCAGGTCCATAACGGCATCAGCGCCAAATTTGATTGCTGTGTGTAGCTTTTCGAGTTCGCCTTCTATGGTGCCATAGTCGGATGAAGTGCCGATGTTTGCATTGATCTTGACTCTCAATCCTTTGCCTATGCCGCGTGGTATCAGATTTGCATGGTTTGGATTGACTGGTATGACTACTTTGCCATCAGCTACATATTGCGTAAGAGTCTCTTCGCTCAGGTTTTCTTGCTGAGCTACGTGTTTCATCTGGGGTGAGATAATGCCTCTCCTTGCCAGTTCAATTTGTGTCATCATTGTCTCCAAAATAAAAAACCAAGAGCTTTAGCTGGGAATCACTAAACCCTTGGCTCAATTCCGCTTCCCTACACTTGCATTATCAAGTTCAGGTTCCAAGAGTTCTCCGCACTAGCGAAGTCTCAGCCCAGGCCTAGCTCTGAGCACCCCTAGCGGTAAATCCGGGTGTCTGTCGGCTCTTAACGTTCCTAATCTAGGGTCAAATATAGCACATATTGGCATTAGTAAACAAGTTTGCATCATGCCCGTGTCTTTTTACCAGTTTTGCCGCCTCGAGCGCCAGGCAATTACTATTGGTGCTAATATAAGTATGGTGAATAGTGCTGGTATAGCTATTGATAAGATGAGGACTCCAGATGGCATGAGTATAACTTCGAATTTCCAGGCCTCAGACCAGGGACCTTCGTTACCGATACTGTCTATGGCTTTTGTTCTCCAGTAGTAGGTGCCTGGGGGTAAGACATCTTGCTGTGAAACCACGTACCTGGTGTTTTGCAGATTATTCTTGACCATGGCTGGTGTAGCAAAGTCGATCTCTGAAGACACTTGCAGGGAATATTGTGCATCCTCAGCATGTGCTGGCTGTGTCCAAATGAAAACAATTTTGGGGGCTTGCGAATAGCCATCTTGCTGATTGCGTGTACGGGTAAATAATCCGGCTGTGTATTTTAGCGTTGCTGCGAATACGTCGCCTACCGAATTGTAAATCTTCAGCACGGTGTCTGGATGTGGAGATTTTAATTGTGGCGCAGCCGGTGATGGTTTGTTGGGGGTGAATGTTGCTTGAGCAGAATTGCCGGTGTTGCCGGCCGCAGAAACTACATGGGTCTTGCCTTTTAGTTGTGGGACCAAAAAAGTAAAGCGAAAGCTGCCTCTGTCATCTGTGATGGTTGATGTGTCTAGAGTGATATTATTGAAGTTTATGGATACCTTTTCATTTTTAGCAAAGCCTGTTCCCAGGGCAGTTACTTTGGCACCTTGGTTGCCAGAAGTCGGCTCCAACACTATTTGTGGTGTCACTTCGAAGCTAAAGTCTGGTATGGTGCCTATTGGTGTGAAGCTACTACCGTAAACAGTGATTTTGTGATGCCCGCGGGTTCCTGGAGGTATTTCTGCTGCAGATGTCCAGCTTCCGTCAGCATTGGCTACCACGTTGCAGACAATTATCTCTCCGTCAAAAGCGATCGTAATGCCGTCTTCTCCTGTGCGGAAGCCAAACCCCTCGGCTTTGATCTTTGTTCCTACCGGACCGGCCAACGGTTCTATCTTGGCTGCTGGTCCCACGATGAAGTCAATCTGACCTATCTCATCGGCTGGAGTTATGTTGCCAAATGCGCCTATGTAGTGATTGCCTTTGGTTGTTAGTGGTATGGTGAGGTTGATGCTCCAGCTCCCATCGAGATTGGCACTCGCAGGAGTGCCTTTGATATCCATCCCGTCCCACGTGATGGTAATACCTGTTTCTCCGGCTGGGAAGCCAGTGCCTAAAACCATTATCTCTGAATTTGGTCGTGCTACTTTAGGGGAGGCCTCAATTTTAGGAACTATCTTGAAAACGGCTGATGCTGTGCTGCCAGACCAATGGCTATCATCTGTAACCTCAATGGTGTGAGAGCCTTTGGCTGCTCGTGGTATTAGTACGGTGTGTTTAAACTCTCCCTTCTCATTGATTGGTATGTTTTGGGCGACTATTCTGCCATTCCATTTGATTGTAGCCAGACGGCCTGTGAAGCTATCGCCTGTTATTGTTACCTGTGTTCCCACCGTGCCTGAATCCGGATTTAACGTGAGACTAGCAGCATGTACAGGAGTGGTATACATTGACGTTGCGACTAGAGAGGCGGAAAATAGTGAGAACACAAGTACTTGCCAAACTTTAATGCGCATCGGGATGTACCTTTTTATTTGGTAGTATATCTGTTTCTTGAGCATTCTACCTCGGTTCACCAATGTAACTGAGACAAGATATGTAGCTTATATTACCTGAGCAAAAAAATCAATCGGAACGTATTATCTGATGTGGTACGGGCAAAGGATGTTGCTTTGCAGCTAGAGGAAGCATTTCTCTCTGTCGGCTTGACATCTAAAAGGTGATGTTGGTAGACTCTTGCGTCAAAGTAGTTGTGTAGGGATATCAGAGGCGTGGCCCCGTGGTGTAGCGGTCTAACATGCCACCCTGTCACGGTGGAGATCGTGGGTTCGAATCCCATCGGGGTCGTATTGAGAAAAAAAGGCGACGGAAGGTCGCCTTTTCTATGGCTGAGACATTTGAAATGAAACGTATGCAGAATACCTTGCTAATCTCGATGCAATCAGAGATGCAAAGGCGCCTGCATGCTGTATTGTTTTAGGGGAATTTGCTATACAAAGGCTGCTATGCCTAGCGTTTCACGTCCTATGATAAGCTTTTGTATTTCTGCTGTTCCCTCATAGAGCGATACACCTGTAGCGTCACGGTAGTAGCGTTCGACAGGATATTCATTGGAGTAGCCATAGCCGCCATGAATCTTGATTGCCTTCTGAGCTGCTCTGACAGCCACATCCGCTGCGAAATATTTTGCTATTGATGCTTCTCTGACAAATGGCAGGCCTTTGTTCTTTAGGTCTGCAGCCCGGTACACAATAGAACGTGCTGCTTCTGTTTCTACTACCATGTCAGCTACCATTTCTTGGATTAGTTGGAAGCTTGCTATAGGTCTACCAAACTGTGTACGCTCTTGAGCATATTTGACTGCAGCATCGATGCAAGCCTGAGCCACACCGACCGCGGCAGCGCCAGTGCTGAGTCTGCCGCTGTCTAATGTGCTCATGGCTATTCTGAAACCGTCACCCACCTGCCCTACCATGTTTTCTGCGGGCACTTCGCAGTCATGAAGAATGAGCTCGGCTGTATTAGAGGCCTTCAGTCCCATTTTGCCATGTATATCCTTGCTGGAAAAGCCTTTGGTTCCTTGCTCTACCAGAAAGGCGGCGGTTCCGCGGTGGCGCTTTGATTTGTCAGTTTGAGCAAAAATTAGTGCCCAATGTGCTAAGCCCCCGTTGGAGATCCACATTTTATTGCCATTGAGCACCCATTTACCATCTTTGGAAACGGCTGATGTCTCCATGCTGCTGGCATCGCTTCCAACATTTGGCTCTGTTAGACCGAAGCAACCTAATAGTTGACCTTTAGTGGTCAGAGGCAAGAATTTCCTTTTCTGTTCTTCGCTAGCACAGTTAAGGAGTGGGAACTGAAAAAGTGAGACTTGGACCGCCATGGTTGTGAATACGGAGGCTGAGCCTCTAGCTATCTCCTCGCAGATTAGACAGTAGGAGATAAAATCTGCACCAAGTCCGCCGTACTCTTGTGGTATTGGCGCGCCTAGCAGGCCAAGTGCACCGAGTTTCTCTGTGATATCGGGGCGATATCTCTCGTTTTGGTCGTCTTCCGCTGCTGTGGGTATGATTTCCCTCCCGGCAAACTCCCGAGCCATGTTGCGGAACATCGTTTGCTCATCGTTGAACTCAAAATCCATATAAATCCTCCTGCTTTTTATTTTGTTGAGCAAAATTAAAGTACAGCCTTGCTTTGGCTACCTTCTGTTAAAGAGACACTTTGGACAACATAAACAGATGACAATTTAATCTGCTTTGGATGTTTTGTCAAGGTCTCAGTGCTCGAGGGTATGGTGATATTGGTATGATTTCTATCAAGGAGCAGTGGACAGATTATGACCTGCCCAATGCTCTTTTGTTTCTGCCAACTTTATTTGTCGACCATGTGTGCTGACATGGTAACTCCACGTCTGGAAAAGCCAAAGACCGCAACTTTTTCAGGTGCAGTTAGAAGGGGTGCGATTCTCTGTGAGATTTTGTGTCGTTCTGGGGAGTCTTCCCATCCCTTCCAAGAATCGGTATCAACCCAGGTGCTGATAACTAGCCATAATGAAGGATCATCTACAGAATGCAGCGTTTCACCTGAGATATATCCATGATGCTGGGTAGCCTTTGTTCTGAGTTCCATCAACATCTGTTCCATTTCCGTGCATCTATCTGGGTGGCAGCGCCTTTCAATGATGACTCTTATCACTATATTGCTACCTCCTTACCTTTTTAATCGCTATATTTCTGCTGGCTAGCTACTCTCGTGAGGGTAATACGAGTTCTTCCATCATCCACTCATCGCCCATAGCAGCGCGCCATTCCGCGACGTCTTGCCGTAGCTCCTCATAATCTTTCTTGGCTGCTGCATAGAGCCGAGCATTCTCTAGGGCAATAGCCCCAAGGTTGGCTACTGCCCCTGCAAAATAAATATCGGAATCGAGAAAATGCCTTGGCTTTGCCGTATATATTCGTATGACTCCTATGATTTCTCCTCTTAGCACAACTGGAACACTGAGTATAGAAGCAATTCCCTCCTCTTTAGCTTGCTTTCTGTACTGGATCCTGTCGTCTTCTGTTGCATTGACCACTGAGACAGGATGTCCCCATAGTGCTTCAGCGATGCTACGGTCTGCTGATACCGGACCTTTGCGGATGTATTGGTCACTTAGGCCGTAGGCGGCGGTGTGCAACAGCAGTTTTCTATCTGGGGTAGCGAGCATCAGGGAGCAGCCTTTGGCATCCATGGCTTTGGCCACCTGTTCTACTATGCTGTTGAGAACTTCATCGGGAGTGCCTGCAGAATTGAGCGCAGCGGCGATCTCGTAGAGGCTGTGATAATACTTTTCCTCTTGCCCAACCATTTTCTCACCTCCTCGTCTTCGCTGTTGCTGTATAAAACGCCGAAGCGCCCCGAGTAACCTTACTTTCCCGGTATCCGTCCACACCGCTCCTGTTAACTTTCACGCCAGGAGCCTCCTGTTCCTACCTCCCCGGTTTTAGCTTGACCACTTGGGACGCTTCAATTAAACTTTATCACGGACACTTCGATTTGTCAAATTTGCCGTGGATCAGCTTCAGGCTCGGAGGTTGCTTATCTTTTGTATTTGCGGTCTTCACATCATTGTAGATAATAGTCCGGGAAGAGCCGTGGTTGTGCTCTGATTAGCCTGTCCATGTCCTGAGCATTCTTTATCCCAAAGTCAGCATAGCAGTTGTTGAACAGGACGTGGAGTTGCTTGACACCCGCTGCAATTCTGGACAGCTTTGTCAACCATTCCTTCAGCTCATCGTCGCTGTAGAGATATTTGAAACGTTCGGCCACAGTGATGCCTTGTTTGTTCCAAGTTTCCCTGTTTCTGCCATGGAAGCGGATGACACTGATATTCGATGTGGCCTCATCGATGGATGGAACTGACGAACTGAAGCCTTGTGGCTCGTCTACGCAAACGTAGATAAAGTCATTGCGCCTCAGGAATTCTAATGTCGGCTGCTTGTTTTTTTCGTTGAGCCAGGAATTATTACGAAACTCAATGGCTACTTTATAGTGTGGCACGTTACTCTTACATTCCAGTAGATGTTCTTTTATGGCATTTCCCGGGATGAGCCATGGTGGGAGTTGGAAAATCACAACACCTAATTTGCCGGCACTGTCTAGTGGTAGCAGCGCATTGCGGAATTTCTCCCATAGCAGGCCTCTCGTTTCTATTGATAAATCATGGTAGTACAGGTTGTTTTTTGTGGGTGGTATGGATGAGCGCAATTCTTTGGGTAGCGATTTAAGTTTGGTAGGATGCTGAGTGAATAAGCTAAAAGCTTTGATATTGAAAGTGAAGCCGGTTGGCGTGCGTTCAACCCAAAGTTTAGCCATCTGCTCAGGATGTATCGTGTAATAGGTACTGTCTATTTCTACTAGAGGAAAATGCCTTGCGTAGTATTGCAGGCGTTTCTCAGCGGTATTGGCCTCTGCGGGATAGAAATCTGTGGCTAGCAGTGTTGGGTCAGTCCATGAACAGGTACCGATGAGTATCTTCCCCATTACATGTTCTCTTTTTGGAACATGCCTTTATAGCCTTCAGATGTCTTGCTGCTTAGACGGAAAAAAACAAGCTGCACTACTCGTGCGTCCTTGAACAGCCGAAATCCAGCTGGATTGTAAACCACCATGAGGGATTGTGCCCTGCCGGAATAACCTGCATCCCATACTGCGGTATGTATATTCACGCCACAACGGAGCAAGCTGGACCTCGGGAAGGCAAGCGCCATTATGTCTTTAGGTAGATTGACTATTTCGTTGTACGTAATTAGGTAACAACCTGAGATAAGGTCTATGCCGCCCATACCATCGAAAACAAGTGGTGAGGTAGCTGACAGGATGCGTGTTTGGTTTTGCTGTCCCAGTTTCCCTTGAGTGGTAAGCAGGGCTATATCTCTGACAGTCAAGTCTACCCCATTGGGCTGGATTTGTTGCTCTGGGCTACGCAGGTCTTCTACGAGAGGAGGTGTTTGATTAATGAGCCTGATTATGTCTTCTCTCGATAGAACTGTGGTCATATATTCACGTGGTCTGTTGTTTTGGTGAGGTTTATGGAGGCTTTACGTTGTCTCTTGTATGATGGCAGCTATGGCACCGGGGCCACCATGTACGCCTAGCGCAGGTCCGAGCCTGGATATGCGTGGTATTAGGTTGGGGAAAAGAGAGCGGGCATAATCGGCCAGGGATTGTGCTTCATCAGCTGTAGTGCTGTGCACTATCGCTATGTCCTCCGCTTGACGTGTGGATTGCAGGAACTCGCGGAGTCGGGAGAGCCCTTTGCAGCGGCTGCGGGCCATACCAATAGGAACAACCTCGCCGTCACGTAAGGCAATCAATGGCTTTACGTTGAGGAGCGATTCTATAGCCGAGGCTGCTTTGCCTAACCGCCCACCCTTAACTGCGTATTTGAAGGTGTCCAGGAGTGCTAACGTGCGCAGGCGATCGATGGTATCGTATGATTTTTTGATTATCTGATGGAGAGTGCATCCATTGCGGGCTGCTCGAGCTGCAGCCATGGCGACGAGTCCTTGCCACATGGTCACCCCTTTGGAGTCAATAACTTCGATCTGACATCCTTTCTTTTCCACCATCTCCTTTCCAGCTAATGCTGCATCGTATATGGCACTGTGCTTGCTGGTGACGTGAATGGAGACTATCTCATTGGTTTCTTGGGCTGCTTGCTCATACACCTTGGCGAACTCTCCGGGTGACGGTGCTGCTGTAGAAGGATGAACCGGACTGGCCAGCAACTTGTCGTAAAATTCGTCGTAGGTCATATCAACCCCATCGCGGAATGATTTGTCACCAAAATGAACGTAGGCGGGCACAACGATAATGCCTAGTCGTTTAGCTTCGTCTTGGGTTATATCGGAGCAGCTATCGGTGACAATTTTGGCTGTCATAAACTAAGTTCTCCATTGGAATTTGGGGGATAGTAGATATGGACTTAGAGTATACTACCGCCATTCTGCAGTGTAAAGCATGGCTTGAAGAATGAAGCCCGAGGGGCTAAAATGACACAGGTAAGAAGGTCGTGATGTGGAATTGCGCATTGTAGAGTAGTTCTGGTGCAATCTATGAATGGCGGCGACGCACAGCATATTTTCTCGTGCCCTCGATGTGGCGCGCAGAATGTTGTTGGCCAGGTGGCGTGCCAATCTTGTCAGCAAAGATTCCAATATAATTGTCCCCACTGTGGTCACGTTGTCGATCCGACGCTAGTGAATTGCGCTAGTTGTCGTGGGCCACTCAACTGGCCAACCCCTCAGAGAGTGAAGGCTTTTCCAAAACAAAGGAAAGCACATACTTATGAGGGACCCAGCGGGTTTGATGAAGAGCAACCAAAGCAACAGAAAAAGAAGGACCCTTGGCTCATGGGCTGCGTTGCCTTGATAATTCTTGTGGTTCTTGCCGGGATAGCAATTTGGGTTCTTGATATGCTGTCTTCGCAAAGGGCACCGTCTTCAATGCCTGTCCCCTCCCCAGTGTCCGATAACCAAACTAGCAACGAGGTTGACGAGTTTTTTTATCTTGAAGTAGCTAAATTTTCGAGAGAATCTTCGTTTTATGTGGCGTCATCTAAATCTGATGGCTTGCTGTGTTGAGAGGACATTCCTAGTTCGTGTTTGCTGGTGCCACGATTGTAGAGTACTGGAATGCAAATTGGCCTGATGGCAGACACACATGATAGGCTAGATGCTGTTGAGGCGGCTGTAGATTTCTTCAATAGCAGAGGAATATCTGATGTATTGCATGCTGGTGATTTGGTATCCCCTTTCGTAGTTCCGAAATTCGCCACGCTGAACGCAAAGTTGCATTATGTGTGGGGAAACAACGAAGGTGACCGCGAATATATTACTGCTAAGTTCAAAGAGATAGGGATAGTACCACATGGTGATTTTGCAGACCTGGAACTTCATGGATTAAGGGTTGCTTTGCTTCACGGCAGGCATGAGGCCGTGGTGAGTTCGCTTGTTGGCTCAGGATCATATGACCTTGTGGTGCGTGGTCATAGTCATAAGGCCGAGATAATTGATGGCAAAACGAAGTTAATCAATCCTGGTGAGGTTTGTGGTTATCTCTCGGGTCGTAAAACTGTAGCATTGTTTCATCTGGATGGCATGCGGGGGGAGATAGTGGAAATATGAGCATCCGGCTTTTGATTTGGTTGCTTTGATGTTAATAGGACAGTTCCTTGATTTGTAGGAGGATATATGATGCAGCAGGTCTATAATTTGCTAGCCTCGTTTTTTGTCAGGCCGAGTTTGCTAGGGATTGGATTGGCAATAGCTTTTAGCGCGATTTGGCTAGTTTTCTACAAGCCACCTTTATTCAAAAAACCGTGGATGTGGGCGGTTTTAGCTGGTGGTGCTATCCTGACGCCCGTTGCAATCGTTCTGGTGCAACTTGTAGCTACTCCTGTGGTCGGCGGGCTATTCAGAAAAATCTGGAGTGCACAAACACTAAAGGATTGGTTTCCACTTGTTGTGATACCAAGATTGTTTATACTGGGTTTGGTCAGAGAAGGAGTAAAGCTTGTTCCAGTTATTGTTTACTGGCTATGCAAGGGTCGGAAGATACTGCCTAAGTTTGGCCTGTCATTAGGCGCGGTGGCAGGTGCTGGCCTTGGCTTTCTTGAGGCACAGTGGGTGTTAAAGTATATTTTTGCTGACGGGTGGTCTTGGGCTGATGTGCAAAAATATGGTGCGGTTATAGCTCTCTCTGGATTCTGGGAGACGTTTTTTATTCTGGGATATAACATTGCTGCTTGTGCTTTAGCTGGGTGGGGTTTGAGTAAAGGTTGGGGGTGGCAATTCTATTTGCTAGCTGCGCTCGCATATGTAGTGTTGATGTATAGCCCTCTTTTAGCTCAGGTGGAACTTGTCGGCGTGGTGCAGATGGAATTGATTATCGCAAGCTGGGCATGTTTGCTGACAGGTATAGTTCTATGGCTTGGTAGGAGGGGAGGCCCTGGTAAGGATGATGATTGATTTCCAGTGGCTGTATGGCTTTATGGCTGGAATGGAGGTTTAGGAGATGAGCATTGAGTGGTTTCGTGATCTGGTGATTTGTATTTCCGGGTTAACCTTTACGGCGATAATTGTGTTGCTTGCGGTGCTGGTGCTCTTGATTTATAAGAAGACAGGACGTGTCTTAGATTCGATAGAAGCCACATCTAATACGGTCTATGAGATCTCAGCAACCGTACGCGACGAGGTTGTAAAGCCGATAGTCCAGGTGGCTGCTGTGATCCGGGGCATAAGCCAAGGTGTTGATTTAGCAAGAGAATTTTTTCGGAAGAAGCAATAGCGGAAAGGAGGTTGCGATGGCTGATAGAGAAAGTGGTAGTGGATTTGCGATTGGATTTGTTGTCGGAGCCGTGGTGGGAGTGGTTGTGGGGTTGCTTTTTGCACCGAGGCCAGGGGAAGAGACAAGGGAGATATTGGTAGAAAAGGGAAAGCAAGTGCGGGATAAGAGTGCTGAGGTTGCTGCCAAAGCCAAGAAGGTAGCGGCAGAGGCTGTGCGCAAAGCACAGGCTAAGCTGGACGAGGTCGCTGATTGAGCAAAGCTGCCGTTTTTACTAGGCCTGAGCGTGCTCAGCTGGCTGGATTATTGCCAATAGGAAGATAAGTTACGTAATGTCTACTGATGGCGGTGTATTTAGGCGTAATAGAACGCTGATTTTTTTCTTGTTGGCGTTAATTGTTGTTTTCGGACTGCTGTATGCCTTGCGAAGCACGATATTGCCGTTTATCCTGGGTGTGGTGATGGCTTACCTGCTGCTGCCACTGGTTGATTGGGCCGAAAGCAAGCTGGCTTTCAAGGGCAGATGGGCAAAAGTAGCTAGACCTTTGCTGATACTGTTGATTTTTATTCTAGCTCTTGGTGTGGGTGGTCTTTTCACATTCTATCTTATTACGGCTGTGTCTGGTTCTTTTGCAGTTCTGTTCCAGAATGCTCCTGACTATGTTTCCAAAGGTCTTGCCATGTGGAAAGAGTGGTTTGAGACATTTCATCGGAGCCTGTCTCCAGCGCAACAACAGCAGTTGGATCAAGAAATAAGTGGCATAGGGTCAAAACTGGGGGCTGCATTCCAGGATGCTTTTGTGCACGGCATGAAGGTTATCCCTGGTACTTTCAGCATGATCCTTGGCTTTGCTGGATTACCACTTTTCCTCTTCTATATATTGAAGGATTCAAGGGAGTTGAGTGCCAGTTTTTATTCATTTCTAACACCAGGTGTGGCTAGGCATGCTAGAAACATCCTTGCTATCATGGACAATGTGTTAGGGCGGTATATTCGTGCCCAGGTAATTGTGGGGGCAACAGTAGCCGTACTGGTCTTCACAGGATTGAGCATACTTGGCATTAAACTTGCACCAGCGTTGGCTGTGGTGGCTGGTGTGTTTGAATTTATTCCTACCATAGGCCCGTGGCTGAGCGGTATTCTGGGTGTTGTGGTGGCGTTGGCTATAGCACCTGATAAGGCAATCTGGGTAGCGGTGGTTTATCTGGCTGTCCAATTATCAGAGAATCTCCTGCTTGTTCCGAGGGTCCATGGCGGCTTTTTGCGGATAAACCCGGCAATACTTCTAGTGCTGCTTGCATTGGGCTCTTATCTAGCTGGTATATGGGGCATGATACTTTTCCCACCGTTGGCAGCTTTAATTGTCCAGGTGTATAGGTATGTCCGTCAGAGTGTGGAAGATAGCGAGAAGCTGAGCTTGCCTGTTTCTGATTAATTGGTGGCGGACTATCAATTGGCTAGCGAGTATTCCTTGGATTTATTTTGCAGAATGTTGCGTAGGTATTGGCCTGTATGCGATGAATTGACTTGGGCTATTTCCTCCGGAGTGCCTTTCGCTATAATATAGCCTCCTTCGTCACCAGCCCCAGGTCCGAGGTCAATAATATGGTCAGCGTTCTTGATTATATCCAAGTGATGCTCAATGATAACCACAGTGTTGCCGGCATCTACCAGGCGCTGTAGCACTTCAAGCAGACAAGCTATATCAGAAAATGATAGGCCTGTGGTTGGCTCGTCAAGGATATACAATGTTTTTCCTGTGGAACGTCTTGACAGCTCGGTGGCCAACTTGACCCTTTGTGCTTCGCCGCCGGAAAGTGTTGTTGCTGGTTGCCCCAAGCGTATGTAGCCTAAACCGACGTCACGCAATGTCTGCAATTTGTTACTGACCTTTGGGAGGTGCCGGAAGAATTCAAGCGCTTCTTCTACGGTCATATCTAGGACATCGGCGATGTTCTTGCCCTTGAAGTGGATTTCCAATGCTTCTCTGTTGTAGCGTTTTCCTTTGCATATCTCACATGGCACGGTTACATCTGGCAGGAACTGCATCTCTATTTGGATATATCCTTCACCCTGACAGGCTTCGCAGCGTCCACCGCGGACGTTGAAAGAAAACCTTCCAGGCATGTAGCCACGCATGCGGGCTTCTGGGACCATGGCAAAAAGCTCGCGAATAGGTGTAAATGTTCCTGTGTAGGTAGCCGGGTTGCTGCGTGGTGTTCGGCCGATGGGCGATTGGTCGATGTCTATAACTTTATCAATGTGTTCAGTACCAATTATCCTGTCACATTTCCCTGGTTTATCTTTTGCATGGTATAACATCTGAGCCAGTTTCTTATACATGACCTCGTTTACAAGTGTGCTTTTACCGCTACCGGAAACACCGCTTATACAAACGAACTTGCCCAGTGGTATGGACACCTCGATATTTTTGAGGTTGTTTTCTCGTGCCCCTTTTATTATCAAATCCTTGCCTGTGCCGTGGCGTCGCTTTTTAGCAAGCGGGATTCTCTTTCTGCCGCTTAGGTACTGGCCAGTTATCGAATCAGGGCATTGCATAATTTCGGCCAGGGTTCCAGAAGTGACTACTTGGCCACCGTGTTCACCGGCACCAGGACCCAGGTCAATTATATGGTCGGCGGTGCGCATCATTGCCTCATCATGTTCGACGATGAGGATGGTATTACCCAGGTCGCGTAGCCTTTTCATGGTGTTAATCAAGCGAAAAATATCAGCTGGATGTAAGCCAATTGTTGGCTCATCGCAGACATAGAGTACGCCCATTAGTCCACTACCTATCTGTGTGGCCAATCGGATTCTCTGAGATTCGCCGCCGCTTAATGTAGCTGATGGTCTATCTAATGTGAGATACCCTAAACCGATGTCTACGAGAAAACCGAGGCGGGATGTTATCTCTTTTAGTATTTGCTGTGCTATCTTCAGCTCGTGATTTGTCAGAAGTGGTTTGTTGTTCTCCCCATCAGAAAGCAGTTGGACCCAGCGCAGTGATTCGGTGGTGGGCATCTCCGTGATATCGATTATGTTTTTGCCATCGATTTTGACTGCCAGCGATTCGGGTTTGAGCCGCTTTCCCTGGCATGTGGGGCAAGGATAGGAAGCCATATATCGCTCGATTTCGGCTCTGGCTCTGCCAGACTCAGTATCTCGATATAGGCGCTCGAGGTAGGTAATTGCTCCCTCGAAGCCGGTGAAGTGATTTCTAATTCTGCCGAAGCGGTTGCGATATCTGACATGCTCACCATTATCGCCGTAGAGGACAAGGTCGAGATGTTCCTTCTTCAAATTGCGTATTGGGGTACGAAGCGAGAAGCCGTGTTTTTGTGCCAGTTCCTGTAACTCATTGGCACGCCAGGCACCCCATCCCCAGGCACGAATAGCGCCTTCAGATATGCTAAGTTCTTTGTTGGGGATAAGAAGGTCAGGGTCAATTTCGAGCTTTACGCCAAGCCCGCTACATTGTGGGCAAGCTCCGTGCGGGCTGTTGAAGCTGAAAGTTCTAGGCGCAATTTCCCCAAGGCTAATTCCACAATACACACACGCAAAATGTTCAGAGAACAGCAATTCCTCACCATCTTGGGTAGATACCAGAACAGTGCCCCCGCCAAGTTTGAGTGCTGTCTCTATTGAGTCTGAAAGACGGCTGTTTTCGGCCTCACCTATCTGGAGACGATCAACAACTGCTTCGACAGTATGTCTCTTGTTCTTGTCTAATTCGAACTCTTCGGATAGGTCACGGATATGCCCATCAACACGGGTGCGAACAAAGCCTGCTTTGCGGAGGTTATCGAATATTGCCTGGTGCTCTCCTTTTCGATCTTTAATAAGCGGTGACAATATCATGATTTTGCTGCTGGCTGGTATTGCCTGTACGGCATCCACGATTTGCTGCACAGTCTGTCGTGAAATCTCGCGTCCGCAATTAGGGCAGTGTGGATGTCCTACGCGGGCAAAAAGCAAGCGGAGGTAATCATAGGTCTCGGTCACTGTGCCCACAGTTGAACGGGGATTGCGGGTTGGTCCTTTCTGGTCAATTGAGATAGCCGGGCTAAGACCTTCAATGTAGTCGACGTCCGGTTTTTCCATACGGCCTAGAAACTGGCGGGCATAAGCTGAGAGGGACTCTACATAACGTCTTTGTCCCTCAGCATATATGGTGTCGAAGGCTAGGGAGCTTTTTCCTGAGCCGGAGACCCCGGTAATGACTACCAGTTTGTCTCTGGGTATGACAACATCGATATTCTTGAGGTTGTGCTCTCTGGCGCCTTCTATGATTATGCTGTTTGAAGCCATAGTGATGACTTGTTAAGATGATTTCAACTACTAATTCTAACATGCGATGTGGATGGCAGACCAAAGGCGCCTTGTGTGGGAGGCTATCCGAAAACAAAATATAGGGGCGCACCTGAAGGTGCGCCCGTGAGACGGCGGCTGGGTTTTTAGATTATCCCCTACACGAATCATGTTATTTGGGGAGCTTTCGGGCAATCTCTGATACAGTTGTCATTGTAAAGATTGTGGCATAGGGTGTGCTTCTTTGTTCGCTGGCACAGTTTGGTGCAAGGTGCCTGTTGACTGTTTTGTACTTTAGAAGTATAGTGAGTGGGTGAGCTCTGGTAATGGCTGCAGACATTGAGGTCAAGTGATGAAAATAGGCGATACGGAACAGCGTGGTTTCCCGGCTGAGAAGGCTAGCGTTGACCCAGCGGTTGATTTGGCCAAAGAGAGGCTTGGTGAGGTGCTTATCAGGAACGGCATGCTTACTGTGGAGCAGTTGCAAACTGCCTTGGACATCGCACGTAGGGGAGGCAAGGTGGTTGGGCAAGTTCTTATTGAAAAGGGGTGGCTGACTTCGCATGACCTGACTACGGCGCTCAGCATCCAGATGGGCATACCGCTTGTTGATCTCAAAAAGCACAAGATACGTCCGGAGGCTCTGAGGTTAGTTCCTGAGCAGCTAGCCAGGAAATATAATGCTTTGCCTCTTGATATTATCGGTGGTGCCCTTGCTTTGGTAATGGAAAACCCGATGGATATCCGGGGTATTGATGATATAGCTGCCGTGTCAAAGATGCGCATTGAGCCGATGATGGCTTTTGGAGATGATATTCGTAGCGCCATAGACCGCAATTATACGGTCCGGGGTAAAATGGCAGAAGACATCTCTGCTTCAGTGGAGGCGGATGTTAAGGAAGAGGTAGAAAGGGAAGAGCCTGCTCTTGCTGAGATTGAGGCCCCTGCTCTTCGCAACCTTAATTTGATTATACAGCAGGCAGTCAGACAACGGGCTTCGGACATACATATTGAGCCCCAGGAAGATAAACTACAGATTCGATATCGTATCGATGGTGTCCTGTACGAAGCCGTGACATTACCACTCAGTGCTCATGCAGCTCTTATCTCGAGGTTGAAGATCATGGGTGGCATGAACATAGCTGAGCGTAGACGTCCGCAGGATGGACGTTTCTCAGCGAAGGTAGACGATGCAGACATAGATGTACGTGTGGCTTGTGCGAATACGGTACATGGTGAGAAGGCTGTGCTTCGCCTGCTATCTAAATCTGGACCTATGCTTGATCTGGCTAACTTAGGGTTTCTACCAGGCATATTAGTACGATTTAGACGTTTGCTCGACCTTCCTTTTGGGATGATAATTCTGGGAGGTCCTACGGGCTCTGGCAAAACAACAACTCTCTATGCTTCCATTAATTTGCTTGACCGAACGGGGCGTAATATTATGACGATTGAAGACCCTGTTGAATACAATTTTCCTGGCATCAACCAATTCCAAGTCAATCCAAAAGCTGGTGTTGATTTTGCTAATAGCCTCCGGGCATTCATGCGGCTTGACCCGGATGTCATTATGGTTGGTGAAATACGTGACTCGGAAACTGCCAGAGTTGCAACTCAGGCTGCGATCACGGGTCACCTAGTCTTCTCTTCGGTTCATGCCAATGATGCGGTGAGTGTCATTTTGCGCTTGGTAGACCTGGGTGTTGAGCCATTTTTCGTGTGTTCGGCTCTTACTGCCACATGTTCGCAAAGAATCGTGAGACGTATTTGTCCAAATTGCCGGCAAGCTTATAAACCTACGGTGGAAGAACAGGCGGCTTATACTTCTGCTACTGGCGAGCCTGTACCCACGGTATATAAAGGGATGGGGTGTAACCTATGTTCGGATACAGGGTACATGGGACGGATCGGCATTTATGAATTGCTGGTGCTGACAGAGGAGATCAGGAAATTGGTTATAATGCAAGATACTGCGGAGCAGATTCGTGTTCAGGCAGTCAAGGATGGTATGTTGCCTCTGATGTCAGATGGAATGGCCAAGGTGAAGGAAGGTCTTACAACAATCTCCGAAGTACTGCGGCAGGTTTTCTATTAGTCGTCTGATGCCTTCTCTTGTTATCAATTCTAGGGACTTGCATTTACCCTGGTGCATTTTCAACATCTTTTCGGTTGCTCCCTTTGGGCTAATATGACATCATGAAACATGAAGCTTTGGCTTGCGAGAAGTCGGGTGGCGTGGCTCTTGTTACCTTCAAGCGTCTTTCGGTGGGCAATGTTGTAGATGCGCAGATAGCCCAGGCGTTAAGTGACATTTGTGTAGAGATAGGATGTGATTCTGAGACCCATGTCCTAGTTATCACAGGGTCAGATGACAAGGCATTTTCAGTAGAACTTGGGAAAGGCACGTTAGCGTCTGGCAGAGAAGGTTTGGAACGAGTTGGTTTGCTATCATTGGCTGCCCCTGTGGCAGATCTTGTGATTCCTGTGATTGCTGCGATCAATGGAGATGCAATTGGGCAAGGCTTGGAACTGGCGTTGGCTTGCGATATCAGGGTTGCTGTGGAAGGTGCGGAGTTTGGGCTGTCTCAAATTGCCTCTGGTTTTATGCCTTGTGATGGTGGAACTCAGAGGCTGCCACGATTGGTAGGTAGAGGTAAGGCTATGGAAATGTTGCTAACCGGACAGACCGTAGATGCTGCAGAGGCTTATCGCATCGGTTTGGTGAGCAAGGTTGTTCGGCGTGAGGAGCTTATGCCGACGGCGTTGGATGTGGCCCAATCGCTGGCTTCCAGAGCACCTTTGGCGGTTAAGTACGGGAAAGAAGCAGTTTTGAAGGGGATGGACCTGACACTGGAACAAGGCTTACGCCTGGAAGCTGACCTTTATTTCCTCTTGCAGACAACTCAGGACCGTACCGAAGGCATTAAGGCTTTTTTGGAAAAGCGGC
>VGOO01000013.1 GCA_016875925.1 Chloroflexota bacterium | reverse complement strand
TACAATCATAACTGAAGTGGCGTTCGTGACGTTCCAGTTCAACGTGCTCGACCCGCCTGTGGTGATGGTTCCGGGGGATGCACTAAATGACGCGATTATGGGCAACGACGTGACCAGTTGAGGTTTTACAGCTATCATTCTGGACGGTGGAACGTTGATTGTGACTTGACCATAGCTTGTTCCATCGGCATTACTAGCTGTCAGCACGTAAGTAACAAGTGCAGATGGTTTCACCTCCTTGCTGCCAGTGGCAGGCACAGTCCCTATATCCGGAGCAATCATTACGGATGTGGCATTTTTTACGCTCCAGCTCAAGGTGCTGGACTTTCCTGAGATAATAGTTGCTGGGTTGGCACTGAATGACTCGATTGTGGGCAATACAGCGGCAACCGGCGGGGTGGTCTCATCTACCTTGGGTGGTTTATCAGTGGATGGGCCAGGCATGTTGACATTGATGCAACCAGCAGCGGAAAGGGGTATTAGAGAAATCAGAAGGATTGAGAGAACAGCATACCACAAACACTTACACATTGACGCGCCTCCTCCGAATGTAATACTAAGAGTATAGCACATGGCGCAGTGTTAAGGTACAAGTCGGCAGGAGTAGTCAGCAGTTTAGAGGCAACAGGCGTGAGGCAACAGGCAACAGGCAAGTGGTGAGTTACAGGATGCAGGATGCAAGTTGCAAGTTGCAAGTGAATCATGTAAATGTCATTGACAGGGGGGGATTACCACGTCACCCCAATTGCATCAGGAACGTGTAGGGACAGGGTCTTTCTCTCGTCATTGCTGCCGGAGCTGCGAGCCAAAGGCGTGGCAGGCAGCGAAGCAATTTCCCAGGTTACCAGTCGATAGTCAGCAGGCGGCAGCCGTAGGGTGGGCAAAGCCCACCACAAGGCAACAGGTAAGTTGCAGGTTTATTTCCTGTCCTCTCTCCCCAGCGCGGGAGAGAGCTAGAGAGAGGGGGATTTTGATGGTTTCACCCTCACCCTATCCCTCTCCCGTCGAGGGAGAGGGTATTTAGATGGAGAGAGTTAGAGAGAGGGGGATTTTGATGGTTTCACCCTCACCCTGTCCCTCTCCCATCAAGGGAGAGGAAAGACAGTGGCCTCTCTCCCCAGCGTGGGAGAGAGTTAGAGTGAGGGGGATTTTGATGGTTTCACCCTCACCCTGTCCCTCTCCCATCGAGGGAGAGGGGATTTTATCGTGTTGCCTCTCCCGTCGAGGGAGAGGGGATTTTATCGTGTCCACTCCCATCGAGGGAGAGGGGATTTTATCGTGTTGTGAGGCTGTCTGAAAATAACATGTAGGGGCGTACCTTCAGGTGCGCCCACGAGACATACGGGACCTTCCGTTGAAGGACGGGCGGGTTTGAAAACCCGCCCTTACGCAATCATGTCATCTTTTTAGAGTTTTCGGACAGCCTCGGGATTTTGTTGGTGTGCCCAGTCCCGTCAAGGGAGAGGGGAAATGAAACTTGCATCTTGCAACTTGCATCTACCCTTCGCTCAGCGCTCGCTTCACCTCTTTCTTTAGCTGCGCGGCGTCGAAGGGCTTGGCAATGTGGGCAACCCTGGTCTCGGTGAGGAACCTGTCAGTATCGGCACTCATAACATCGCCGGTGACAAACACCACCCTCTTTGCCAGCGATTTGGCTATCTTCTCAAGGCGCCGATACAGTTGCACGCCGTCCATCCCCGGCATCTTGATGTCCAGCAGGAGGAGGTTGTATCTCTTCCCTTCGATCATTTTCAAAGCATCCTTGGCGTTGTCCACAGTATCTACCTTATAGCCTTCGCCGGTAAGTATGCGTTTCGCCAGGTCCCTGATTACCTGCTCGTCATCAACCACCAGTATCCTGGCTTTGCCCACTCTCTCAGGCTCGTCAGCAGCAGGCTCAGGCGCATCCGGCGTATCTATTTCCGTGACTACGGGCAGCTCCACGATAAAGGTAGCCCCTTTGCCCGTCTTGCTTTCGGCGTATATCTTGCCGTTATGTTCGGCGACGATGCCGTAGCACAGGCTCAAGCCCAGGCCCGTTCCCTCTCCCACCTCCCTGGTGGTGAAGAAGGGGTCGAATAGTCTGTCCATAATCTCAGGCTTTATCCCGGGGCCATCATCTTTGACTGATATCTTTATGATGCTATCGCTCTTCTCGGTGCTTATGGTGAGCTTGCCCTTGCCGTGGGCTAGCTTCATCTCCTGCTCAGCATTGACGATTAAGTTGAGTATTACCTGCTGGATTTGGCCCGGGTCAGCCACGGTTTGAGGCAAGTCGGGGGCAAGGCTGGTGGTGACCTTGATGTTGTTTGTCCTCAGGTGATAAGCCCGCAGGACGAGGGTGCTTTCTATGAGATGGTTGATGTCAACGTACTTTCGCTCCGGCTTGGTCTGGCGGGAGAAGGCAAGCAGCCTTTGCACAATGCCGGCAACCCTTCTGGCGCCCTCGGTGATAGCCTCGAGGTCTTTCCTGACGTCTGCTGGCACATCCTTCCTGTCCAGGAGCAGTTGGGCATAGCCGGTGACTGCGGTGAGCGGGTTGTTTATCTCGTGGGCTACTCCTGCTGACATCTCGCCCACGGAAGCCAGGCGGCTGGACACCTGAGCCTTTAGCTCCAGTTGGTGCCTGTGTTCTTCCGCCTTCTTGCGCTCGGTGATGTCTCTGCCAACTCCCCGAAACCCGACAATCTCGCCCTTCTCATTTCGCACCAGGGAAATTGTAGCTTCTACAAATCCCCTGCTCCCGTCCTTTCTAACGATTACCCAGGAGAAGCCTTTGTCCGGCTTGCCTGTTGTGTAAACCCTATTAAAAGCCTGGTACACACGCCTGATATCCTCTTCAACCGTGAAGCTCTCAAAGCTCATCCCCGCTAGCTCTTCCCTGGAATATCCCAGGCTGCGGCATGTAGCCTCATTGACGAAAGTGAGGTTGCCGGCGAGGTCTACCTCGAAATAGCTGTCCTCCATTTTGCTGAGGATGGTGCGGTACTTTTCCTCGGACTCTCGCAGTGACTCCTCTGTCTGCTTGCGCTCGGTGATGTTTGACCAGACCCCAATGATTTCTACAGGATTACCTTTTTCGTCACGTACCAATTTCATCTCGTCACGGACCCAGATATACTCTCCGCCTTTACATCGAAACCGGTATTCATAGGCATGGAAATCCTTTTCAAATAGCTTGGGAACCTCTGTGGCAACTATCTGTCGGTCATCGGGATGCACGTGGTCATACCAGAAGTCCGGATTCTCTACAAATTCTCTTGATTCATATCCAGTCAACACAATTACGTTAGCACCAATGAATGTGGCTGCATAATTGCCGTGCACCTCCGCCGAATATATCATCGCTGAAGAGGAAGACAAGAGGTATTCCAGTCTCTCGCTCGCCGCGCGAAGGGCTTCCTCTGCCCGCTTGCGCTCGGTGATGTCCCGGGAAATACCGCGAAACCCGATAATCTCTCCCTTGTCGTTTCGCAAGGGCAAAAGCGAGTTTTCCACTAATACATGCCTTCCATCGCTTTTAACGATTTCCAGTGGATGCCATCTAAATGGCTCGCCGGTCCGGTAGACTCGGTTCCATTCCTTGCGGAGGTCTTCGGCATCTTTATCAACCACGTAAGCTCGATAGTTCATCCCTATCAGCTCATCACGCGCATAGCCAAAGAGGCGACAGATGGCATCGTTCACAAAGGTGAAGTTCCCGGCAAGGTCTTGCTCATAGTAGCCCTCGTCCATCTCATCCAGGATAGTGCGGTATTTCTCCTCGGACTGGCGCAGCGCTTCCTCTGCTGCCCTGCGCTCGGTAATGTCATGGTACAGCACCTGGAATTGCCTTTTGCCGTTCCACTGCACCTCCCCGCGGGATACAGCCAGGTGATGGATTCCGCCATCCCTGCGCACGATGCTTATCTCATAGTCCGATGGGACAAACTCGCCGCGGCCCCGTTTATCTTTTCGCATCCGGTGCTCTGCATAGCTCTCCGGAGTGTAGCGCTCCTTCCTGGGCACAGCCTCCAGCTCCTCGAGGCTGCCGTAGCCCCAGATATCCAGCAAGGCGCGGTTAATATACAGAGTTTCTCCATCTGCAGTAATGATGCGAACGCCCAGAGGCGAGTTCTCTATTGAATCGCGGAAGTTCTGCTCCGAGCGGCGCAACGCATCTTCGGTTGCCAGGTGTTTCTGCTGCAGCTCGATATCGTAAAGAGCGAAGGCACAATCGTTGGCAACTTCGTGGAATAGCTGTATTTCCTCTTCCGTTACGAACTGTTGTGGTATATCGGTGCTGAGCAGCCCATAGACCTTCTCGTTATATCTCAGCCTGACCGTTAATGATGATTTATCAACAAACTGAGCGGACAGGGGGCAACCAGCGCAGGTTGTGGACTGCGCGGCGACAGTCACCACCCCGGGCTCGCTCATAGCCTGCTGACCGCAGGGCGGCAGCTTGCCCTGCTTCAACTGCTCAACCACGGGCAGAAAACTCTCGCCAAAGCCGGACTCGGCATGTGCCACCAGCCTTGATGACTCATCCAGCAGGGCAACCCAGGCACCCAGGTAGCCCCGCTCCTCGGTGAGGCAACGGCAGATACCCTCCAGCAGCCGATTGCGGTCCTTCTCCTTGGTTATCAACTGGTTGACGTCGCGGATGGCGCGCAGTACCAGATTCAGGCGTTTTGCCGTCTCTTCTGCCTGTTTGCGGTCGGTGATGTCCGTGATAGCTGCCTGCACCGCAGGTTTCCCCTCATAATCGATGACGCTAGCGTGCATCTCCAGCCAGCGCGCTGTACCGTCCTTTCGGATGCCACGATATTCATATTGTGGAGGCACCTCTTTTCCTGCCAGCCGGTCACGGAAGCGTCCCCAGACTAATGCCTGGTCATCGGAATGCACCAGCGCCTGCACTTTTTCCGGCGGCAGCGAGAGGAGTTCCTCAACGCTGTACCCGCTAATTCGAGCAAAGGCATCGTTGGCAAAGACGATGCGGAAATCCTGAAGCACAACTATCCCGAACAAGGTCTGTTCGGTCAATACTCGATATTTCCTTTCGCTCTGGAGTTGCTCCATCTCTGCCTGATATAGCGCCTGATACGCCAGCCTCTGCCTCCGCTGCCAGATAAGCCCGATAAAGGCAAGCGCCGCAACCAGCAGCCCGATAGCGGTGGCCATAATGATTCGGGCTTCAAAGCGCCAGGCAGCCAGAGCCTCGCTGGCATCGATTTTGGCTACCAGGTACCAGGGGGAATCGGGGATGCGCTTGAGGGTGGCTACTACCTCCACTCCGCGGTAGTCCCTGCCCTGGACGATTCCCTCCTTGCCCATGACAGCCATGACCGATGGCAGTTCCCGCCGGCTCAAGGGGATTTTCAACCTGAGGGCGGTGTCTTTCTGGTGGCGCAGCTCGTTCAGAAACAAAACATTATCACCATCGCGCTCCACCAGCAGGGTCTCGGCGGTTTCGCTGACCATGGGGAAGGACTGCAGCAGCGGGTAGAGATAGTGGGATGGTTCGATGAAGAAGACCACAGCGCCTATTGCCTCAGGCGAATCCTGTCCCCAGGGGAACAGGGGCGCAATAACATCCAGGTGCGGGGTATTTTCCACAGGGTGCAAATGGAAATCGGTGATGACGGCTTTGCGCTCATTGAAGGCAACCGCCATCTGCGCCAGCGTCACATCGCTGAGCTGGCGCACGCTTTCATGCAGACTCAAAAGCGCGTTGCCATTGACATCGGTCAGCAGTATATCCCGGTAGGGATAGGCTTTCGCTATGACTGCCAGCTTGGCAAGGACTTTGCTCTTCGCCTCCGTATCCGCCGGCGAAGCCAGGTACCTCTCTACCCCTTCGGCGAAAAAGGGGCTTCCCACCAGCATGTTGGCATCTACCAGCCTTTCGGCGCGCCACTCCACTATCTGCTCCATCTTTAACTGCGCCACGACAGAGAGTCCATATTCAGCGCGCTGGCGCATCTGCCGCTCCTGGTCGTGGTAAAACAGATATCCGCCGACCAGGATAGCTGCTGTCACCAGCGCCATCACCAGATACAGCAGGCGAGAGGAAAGGGGCCTGGTGAATTCGGCAACGCCCTTTAGCGGAGCCTGGGGTGTCTTTTTACTCTGCGGCTTTCTTGCCACTACCTCCTCCTTATGTGAGACGAATACAGGTTAAGTCCGTAATCGTTACCGTCCATTCTATTCTGTACGAATTCAGTTGTCAAAAGATGGCTCCGAGGAATCTGCCACTTGACACTGTTCCCCCGGCGTTAATATACTACTAACTATCCGGGGGGACGATGGTGAACAAGAGGAAATCTCATTTGACGCTGGTTGTGATATTTCTGGCTGTATTAGCCAGTCTGGCTAGCGGGTGCACTGGCGTGTCGCAGCAGGTAGCCCAGGGGCCTGCGCCGGTAGCTGCTGCCCAGGATAAGGTAGCCGAAGCCGCTGCTCCGCAAGCGCTACCTGTCATAAACTCCTTTATGGTGACGCCGGCTACCATAGACCGTGGGCAATCAGCGGTTTTGAGCTGGGACGTGGCTGGCGCCAGGGAACTGACTGTTGCGCCGGCTATAAGCAGTGGCGAGACGAGCACCATAGCAAGGGGCAGCGAGTTGGTGTCGCCTTCGTCAACTACCACCTATACTCTGACCGCCAGCAACGAGCTGGGCAGCATAACCAGGTCAGCCACGGTAACAGTGACTGCCAGCGGCGAGAGGTTGGTGGGCTTTGACCCTGTGTCCGGGCGGAACGATGAGATAGATTTGAATTGGGAGCAGCTCTGCCTGTCCACCGATTACCAGGTTCAAATTGCCAAGGATGCAGGTTTTAGCATAGTGGTGCTGGATACTGGCGCCTTCAGGCCAGCGGATGTAACATCGCCAGGGGCATATTTCCCTGCTGGCGGGAAAATAGGGTTTGGCGGCAACCCAAACTCTGCGATAGCCTCGCCTGGGGTGTTGGAGGCGGGCCACACGTACTATCTGCGGTTCAGAGTGGTGAGGGCAGCTACGGGCCAGTGGCTCCTCAGCCCCTGGTCTGAAACTTACAGGTTTACGGCGAAATCCGGATTAGCCACTCAAACGCCCAGCTATGGCCCTATGCCTTTGTCTCCTGTTCATGACTGCACCGGTTGCCCGGTATCCCAGATGTCTTTTTCCTGGACGCCGTTCAAGGACACTGCGAAGTACAGATTCCAGCTAGCCAAAGATGCGGCTATGGTTCAGATTTTGGCTCAGGCTGATACTTTCACCACCGCCTATCACTATTCCGGCGCCCTGGATTATGATACCAGTTACTTCTGGCGGGTCATGGCTGTAGAGCCTGCTCCCAGCGATTGGAGCGCTGTTTTCACCTTCAGTACAATGTCTCAGCCGGCACCTTCCGCCCCAGCGGCGGCAGAGGCGACAATGCCGCTGTGGGCATGGGTGGTTGTAGCTGTTGGCAGTGTTTTGATTATCGCAGTGGTCGTTTTGTTAGTCATGTCTCGCCGGCGCGCAGCTTGACAAGCCCACTTATAGCCCATATAATGAAAAGAAACCTCTTACCTCTGGCCTGAGTCGGCAATTTCTTTAAGTATCCCCATAATGGACATATATATATGTTCGTTTAGTTATAACGAGAACCTGATTATGGCAGAACTTGAGTTTGCCTGCTTGGAAGTCTCGTTGCGCAGATGAGATTCGGATTAATCTCCAGCCGTTTATGCATCTTCCTGATTAATCAACGCATGTTTGGTTATGAGTAAGTATATATTCGTTACCGGAGGCGTGGTCAGCTCGGTAGGCAAGGGCATCGTGGTGGCTTCCATTGGACGGCTGCTGAAAAGCCGCGGGATATCGGTCTCTGTCCAAAAACTAGACCCTTACCTGAATGTTGACCCCGGCACCATGTCTCCTTACCAGCACGGGGAAGTATTTGTCACCCAGGACGGCGCTGAGACAGACCTTGACCTTGGTCACTATGAGAGGTTCATAGATGTTGACCTCACCGCTGCCTCCAATGTCACCTCCGGGCAAATCTACTCGGCTGTGATTGCCGGAGAGAGGCGCGGCGACTTCCTCGGTGGCACAATCCAGGTAGTGCCGCATGTTACCAATGAGATTAAGCGCAGAATGCGTGAAGTGGCTGAGCTTTCGGGGGCTGAGGTGGTTATCGTCGAGGTCGGTGGTACCGTTGGCGACATCGAAGGGCAGCCGTTCCTGGAAGCCATACGCCAGATGAGGAATGAGGTAGGGAGGGACAACGTCCTTTATATCCATGTTACTTTCTTGCCCCATATAGCAACTACCGTCGAACTGAAGACCAAGCCCACTCAGCACAGTGTCAATGAGCTGCGGCGCATAGGTATCCAGCCGGATGCTGTGCTGTGTCGCGCCGATTTTGAAATCTCCCAGGGCATAAAGGACAAAATCTCGTTGTTCTGTGATGTAGATAAGAAGGCAGTGGTGCCGCTGGTCACTGCAGAGACGATTTACGAGGTGCCCTTGATGCTGGAGGATGCCGGCCTGGGTGACTGGGTAGCAGAGCGGCTGGGGCTTGGCGCCACAGTTGCCATGCTGGATGACTGGCGCGCCATGGTCTCCAAGCTGAAAATCCCCAAGGAACCGGTTACGGTGGCGCTGGTGGGCAAATATGTGGAGCTAAAAGATGCCTATTATTCTGTGCGTGAAGCTTTGTGTCATGCCGGGCTGCATCATGACCGCAGGGTTGATATCCAGTGGGTACGCTCGGAGGACCTGGAAAACGGCGCCAGCCTCGATGTGCTGAAGGCGGTGCAGGGCATCATTGTCCCCGGCGGTTTTGGGTACCGTGGCATCGAAGGAATGATTGCTGCCGCCAGATATGCCAGGCAGAAGGGTATCCCGTATCTTGGCTTGTGCCTGGGAATGCAGGTGCTGGTTATAGAGTTCGGCCGCCATGCCTTTGGCAGCGAGCTGGCTAACTCCACAGAGTTCGACCCCAAGACGCCTTATCCTGTTATCGACCTGCTGCCGGAGCAGCAAGAAGTAACCGAGATGGGTGGCACTATGAGGCTGGGCATTTATCCCTGTCACCTGGTTCCGGGCAGCCGTGCCGCGCTGGCTTATGGGGACGCGGTGGTTTATGAGCGTCACCGCCATCGATTTGAATTCAACAACGATTACCGAGAGCAATTGGGTCAGAAAGGGCTTTTGCCCAGCGGACTGTCCCCGGACAGCAGGTTGGTTGAGATTGTCGAGGTCAAAGACCATCCCTGGATGGTGGCATGCCAGTTTCACCCTGAGTTCCGGTCGCGTCCCAACCGACCTCATCCTCTGTTTGCCAGCTTTGTTGGCGCAGCTAAAGAGACGTTGGTCGAAGGCACACAAGTTATACTGCCGCTGACATAAGAGTTTAGCTATCAGCGGCCTGGAGGAGAAGCACATGCGTTTATTCCTAGACACAGCAAATGTAGAGCATATCCGCCACGGCGTCAGGCTGGGTGTGGTCACCGGTGTTACCACCAATCCTAGCCTGGTATCTAAGGAAGGCAAGGTAGATTACAAGCGCCTTGTTCAGGAAATCTGTTCCATCGTCCCGGGGCCTGTCTCAACAGAGGTGCTGAGCCAGGATGTCAGCGGGATGGTGGCCGAAGCCAGGGAGCTTGCTAAGTGGGCCAAGAACGTGGTGGTGAAGATACCAGCTACAATTGAAGGCGTGGAGGCTACACATCAACTGGCAAGGGAGAACATAAAGGTCAATTTCACCTTATGTTTTTCGGTGAACCAGGCGTTGCTGGCGGCTCTGGCTGGGGCAGCTTATGTCAGCCCTTTTGTGGGCAGGTTGGATGACGTGGGCGAGTATGGCATGGGGTTGATTGGTGACATTGTGGAAGTGTACCAGAGGTATCCATACATAAAAACAGAGGTTATTGCTGCCAGCATCAGGCATCCGGGGCACTGTGTGGAGGCGGCACAACTGGGAGCTCATATTGCCACAGTGCCTTACCAGGTGCTGATGCAGATGATAAAACATCCGCTAACCGATGTTGGCGTGGTGCGATTTTTAGAGGATTGGGAGAAGGTGATGGGCAAGGGAAAGCGCCTGTAATGCGGTCGGTGCATAAGATTACGAATTCTAACTCTGGAGAGGTTTGCTATGATGAATGTATCTGAACTTGAAGCTAAGACCAGGGAGGAGCTGGTCGAGATGGCCAAGCAGCAGGGAATCGATGGCTATAGCGGGCTGAAGAAGCAGGAGCTTGTCATGCGGCTGGTGCAGGCGCAGACTGAGCAGCAGGGGTATCTCTTTGTCAGCGGAATACTCGATGTCCTGGAGGAGGGCTATGGTTTTTTACGTCAGGAGACGCTGCTGCCCAGCCAGGATGATGTGTATGTCTCCAACTCCCAGATACGCCGCTTCGGCTTAAGGAGCGGGGACTATGTCTCCGGCCAAGGCAGGCCGCCCAAGAACGGTGAAAAATACTGCAGCCTGCTGAGGGTGGAGGCGATAAGCAATATGGACCCCGAGCAGGCGAGGTACAGGGTTCATTTCAATTCGCTAACTCCTACATTCCCTGATAAGCTGTATAACCTGGAGACAACTCCTCAAAACCTGTCAACTCGGCTTATCAACATGATAGCTCCCATTGGACGGGGACAGCGCGGATTGATTGTATCACCGCCGAAGGCGGGCAAGACTGTGCTTTTGAAGCAGATAGCCAATGCTGTTATCACCAACTACCCCGACCCTCACATCATGGTTTGCCTCATCGGCGAGCGTCCTGAAGAAGTTACCGACATGAAACGCTCAGTCAAGGCGGAGGTGGTGGCAGCTACCTTTGATGAGCCTGTGGAACATCATACACGTGTAGCTGAGCTTGCTCTGGAAAGGGCAAAGAGGTTGGTGGAGATGGGCAAGGATGTGGTCATACTGCTCGATGGTATCACTCGCCTGACGCGCGCTTATAATTTGGCTATGCCCCCCAGCGGGCGCACTCTATCCGGAGGTATCGATTCTGTAGCATTATATCCTCCGAAGCGATTTTTCGGCGCGGCTCGCAATACGGAAGAAGGCGGTAGCCTCACCATATTGGCTACCTGCTTGGTTGATACCGGCAGCCGGATGGATGAGCTTATCTATGAGGAGTTCAAAGGCACCGGCAACATGGAACTGCATCTTGACCGCCGTCTTGCCGAGAAGCGAGTTTTCCCGTCGATGGATATCCTGCACAGCGGCACCAGGCGCGAAGAGCTGTTGCTGGACGAGACGACGCTCAAGCAGATATGGCTGCTGCGGCGCATCGTAAGCATGTTGGCCGAGGACTCGGGGAACGGTTCGGGTGCCACTGAGCGGTTGCTTGACCGTCTGGCCAAGACGCAGACAAATGCGGAGTTCTTATCTACATTGTCTAAAGATGTATAGTCGAACTTCTCAGCTTATGGTGTCATGGTGCCATGATGTGGCTCTTGCATCCGTTTAGTCGTTTTGTGCTATGATAACAGCAAAACGTGAGGAGAATCGCTTAATGAAAGCAAAGACGCTGGCTGCATCAGTTATTTTGATAGTTGGGGTCTTGTCTTTGTCGTCTTTGCCTGTTGCTGCCGTTGGCACCATATCGCTCAGCCCCTCTGAGGGTGTGGTGGCTATGGTGGTGACCATTCCTACTCCGTGTTCTTATGGAACAGGTGATTACTACATATACTGGGGCGACCCGCCTCAGCTCATCAGCCAGGGCAGAATAGATGATAAGTGTACCGCAATTACCTTTGTGGTTCCCGAGTCTCAGCGCGGCAAGCATAAGGTGACGCTCAAGGTAGCTGATGCAACCTACGAGAGGGACTTCCTGGTTAGGCCATCACTCACCCTGAATGTGGATAAAGGACCTGTGGGCTCAAGTGTGACGGTGCGTGCTACCGGTTTCAGCGCCAACGAATCAGGGATCAAGGTGCTGTACGATGGCAGCCATCTAGAAAGCGTTATCATGGCTAGCAGCAAGGGGAGCTGGCAGGCGACCATTAAGGTGCCAGCGAGCAAACGTGGTTCTCATAAAATAGATGCCGAGGGTACGACGCCGGCTGCTGAAGTTCCCGACCTGACCTTCACTGTGACTCCTGAAATAAGCATAAATCCTGCGGCTGGATGGGTTGGGACACTGGCCACCGTGGCCGGTACAGGCTTTGACAGCGCCGAGACGGGCATTACTGTGGTCTATGACGGGCTGCCGGTAAAGACAGGCATAGTAGCTGACCTCAAAGGCTCCTGGCAGAATTCTTTTTCTATCCCCACCTCATCCACCGGCATTCATGGCGTTGATGCTTATGGTGATGTCACACCTGCTGCCGATGTGGCGGAGGTCATGTTCCGAGTGTCACCCGGCATGAAGGTTGAAATGACTTCGGGACACCTGGGGGGTGCCATCCATGTGGGTGATAAGTTGTGGGTCAGCGGCGTTGGCTTTGGAGCAAACGAGGCTGGCATTCAGCTCACTTTTGATGGCACACTGGTGGCAAGTGGCATTATTTCCGATGCTAAGGGTTCCTGGTCCACCCAGTTAGAAGTCCCGCCTTGCACCAGGGGCGAGCATATTATTGACGCCACCGGCGACCTTACCAAGACTGCTGACATTGCCGATGCCATTGTGGTTATCTCGCCTTCCATGCGGATTACACCCACAACTGGCTCTGTGGGGGACGAGGTAGTTGTCAACGGGACCGCTTTCTCGGCAAACCAGGTGGTAACTATAAACTATGCGGGAACTCAAGTTGCTTCGGGCGCCGCTACGGATGAGAAGGGCAGCTTCACTGCCAGTTTCAGGGTGCCGAAGGGGAAAGGCGGTGACCATACTATTACGGCAACTGATTCTGCTGCCTCAGTGGCTTCTGCCACCTTTAGCCTAGAGAAAATACCACCGCCTATGCCCCAGCTACTATTGCCGGAGTCAGGGGCCAGCATAGGGCTTTGGGGGAACGTCAAGGTGCCATTTGACTGGTCGGCGGTGGAAGACCCCAGCGGTGTGGCTTATACCCTGGAGATAAGCCAAACCTCTGATTTCTCGACTGTGATATTACGCAAGGACAACTTGGAACAGACGGAATATACCCTCAGTGAGCAGGAGGCGCTGGGCAGAGGCAAGTATTACTGGCGGGTGAGGGCTGTAGATGGAGCAGGGAACGAAAGCAACTGGACCAGCGGCCAGTTCCTCCAGGTCGGCACATTGGACATGTGGAAGGTTGCATTGGGTGGGGCGGTTGTCATAGT
The DNA here is from genome assembly GCA_016875925.1 of Chloroflexota bacterium. Taxonomy (GTDB): domain Bacteria; phylum Chloroflexota; class Dehalococcoidia; order GIF9; family UBA5629; genus VGOF01. The sequence continues at coordinate 11,911 of VGOO01000013.1, read as the reverse complement.
CATCATTGCCATAGTGTGGCGCTCTATCTCCATGCGCCGCCGCGGCAATTGGAAATAGATATGGTAAACTTGACAAAAAGGGTACTATAACTTAAGATTTTGAAAGGTCAACCGTTTTACGAACGGAAAGCGAGGAGTTAACTATGAGATTATTGGTAATCGGGCTAGGGCAGTGTGGCTCCCGAGTTGCTGACCAATTCGTCGCCCTGAATAAGAAGGCGCGCTCTCAGTGGGGAATCAACATACTGACTGGCACCTTTGCTGTGAACACCGACCAGACTGACCTTACAGGTCTGTCTAATATCAGTTCGGATTACATGCACCGTATTCTCATCGGCGGGCGCAAGACCTGGGGGCATGGCGTGGGCAAAGTGAACGAAATGGGCGCAGAGCTGGCCAGGGAAGACGGAGACAAGGTAATAGATGCCGTGAGAACTGCCCCCAATTTCTATCAGACTCATGCCTTCCTGCTAATTGCGGGTGGAGCTGGCGGCACCGGCTCTGGAGCTATCTCGGTAATTACCCAGATGCTGAAGGAGCGCTACGTGGGCAAACCGGTCTATGCGCTGGTGGTGCTGCCTTTCGAGCACGAGGAGATGGCTGAGCTTAGAAGTGTGTATAACACTGCCACCTGTCTTAAGTCAATACAAGCAGTGGCAGATTCGGTCTTTCTGGCAGATAACCAGCGGTATGTAAGGAAAGATGCCAGCCTGGCTATGAATCTGCAGCGTATAAACGCCCAGATAGCCGCACCCTGGTACGATATGATGTGCGCAGGAGAAATAACCAAGTTTAAGCATGTTGGAGCAAAGACGCTGGATGCCGGCGATATCATGCAGTCGCTCGATGGCTGGACGGCTATCGGCGCTGGCAGCTCAGGTATTCCGCGGGGATTTCGCCTCCCCTGGAATGTATCCAGGGACCACTACAAGGAAAAGGGGGCTGAGAGTTTGAGGGCTATGCAGGCGATGGATGCCGCAGTGAGCGAACTTTCTGTTGGCGTCAGCCCTGAGGATGCTGGCAGGGCACTCTATCTGCTGGCAGCACCGGCCAGAGACATGACCATGGATATAGCCAAGGGTCTGGGTGACTATCTTCGGGAGCTGGCTGAGAATGCAGTTATCCGCGCCGGCGATTTCCCCAGAGGCGGTGATGATGTTTCGGTAACCATCATCTTCTCCCAGCTAGCCTTTGTGCAGAAGGTGAGAGACTATTATGATAGGGCTTCAGCCTTTGCTGCCACTCAGAAGGAGCGTGTCAGGGAGACCACCGGGCGCCTGCGCGATATGGAAGACGCAGCTAAGAGCTTGCCCAGCCTCATTTAGCACCCCTGTTCGTTTGATATATTGGTAGGGTGGGTTTTCGAACCCACCCTACTTTTTTTCTGTGTTTGTAGAATTGGATATTAGATATTGTTTGGAATTTCGGGCTTGGGATTTCGAATTTGAATGAGGTAGCATCCCTAGGAGTTGCGGGACTGCCCCTTAGCTACCCTGGGTTGGCACCTGTTGGCGGCATGCACCACCAGTGCCAGGCTCATCAGGTAGTCATCGTGCCCATCGGCTGCGTCCACGAAGAAGTTCAGCGTCTGGTTCGGACGGTAAGTGCTTCTGGCTCTTTCCAGCTCGGATAATACCTGTCGGTATTCTTCTGAACCATCCTGGAGGTATAGCTTCAGCCTGCCCGAGTTTACCGCAGCCAGCAAGTCGAAGCCCAGCTCAGACTTGCTTTTTTGCGTGAATTTGAAGGGGACGATTTTGTTGCCCAGTGAACGGCGGAGGAAGCTGGTGATGGGCTCGCCGATGCCGGTGGCGTCTGCCACTACGTATCTGCAGTTCCACACGTTTTTCAGTATGTCCACCATTTGAGGATGGAGCGAGGCGTGGTTTTGACCCAACCAGGAATAGTGTTCCAAAATGTTAATCAGCGGCTCTGGGTAGGGCGAGTTTGCTTCTGGGGGTGTGACCTGAGCGATGGTTATGACCGTGGCATCCCGCCCTGGGCGGATCAGCACCTCGTCCTCGAGCTGCTCTGATTCTCCAGCGAAGTCGATGCCGGCTACAAATATCCCTGTTTGTTGGGGGTGGTGCAGGCGGCTGTGGTTGCCCATCATCCGGGCTATCTGTTGGCTGGTGAGGAAGCCTCCTCCGCCGCGTATTGGCAGCAGGGCGTATTGCGTGCGGAACAGGGGGTGGTCTTCGCCAAGCCTCTGGCGCTCCGCTTCCACGAAGGCCTGATAATGCGGATTGTGCTTGCTTATCTCCAGCCAATCGTAGCGGAAATGGCGTCTGATGCCGTCTTTTCTCTCCAGTTCCAGGTTGGCCTGTTTTATTTCTTCCAGCAGAGTGGCGTCATCCCAGGTGGTGCCGTAGTGGACGGTCGTGGCGTTGGAGGCCGAGGCCATGGGACGGAACTCTTTGGTGTACTTGTCCCTGGCCACATCCTGAGACTCATCTATCTCCAGCAGGATGTCTGCGGTGTGGCCTACTACCGCTGCCGATTCGTCGGCAGAGAGGAAGATTTGCCTGGCATTGCCCAGCCGCAGGATATAGCCAGCCTCGGTGCCCCACAAGCCGGCGAAGCCAAAATCGTTCAGCCTTTCCTTCAGCCTGTTTATGGAGATTATGGTCTGAGGCTTAAAGGTAGGCGAGCACTTGATGGAACTGCCGCCGGCAGCCATGTGCATGGTGAGCAGCAGGACTTCCAGGTGCGCTGACAGCTCGTTCTTGCCTCCCTGGCGAGCGATCTCCACGGAGAAGGTCAAGCCCAGGTTGTCCTGAATGCTTTCCAGGACGGCTTTGGCTACCTCCTGTTGATATGGTCGAAGCTGCATGTTACTCCAGACGCAAGTTGCAAGATGCAAGTTACGAGGAGCTTGAGACCTGCAACTTGGGGCTTGCAACTACAGGCGAATGCCGAGTCACCAGCGACGGGCCACGAACGACTATTTCACCAGTACCTTGACGCCCAGCGGTATGGCTATCTCGGTGAGCACCTTGGCGATGGCCTGTTTCAGGGATTTCTTCTGTTCCTTGCTGATGTGGTAGCGCGTCTTCACCATCCGGGCTATGACATCCGCCATCCTGAGGTGGAGGTCAAACCTCTCAGGTTCAGCTACCAGTATCTCCCTGAGTCTGAGGCGGAGCATGGCTATTTCCTCGTCCAGCCCCTCTATCTCCCTGGCTTCCTCCAGTTCAACTTGCTCGGCCTCGTCCAGCGCATGACTATAGAAGCCGCGTTTTCGGCCTTTTCCCTCTTTGTTTTCTGCCATCGTGCTTGGCCTTCACCAGCCCATAGACCAGGATATGGGCTGCCAGGTCATATTTTTGTTGTTCCAATGCCACCTTCAGTAGTTTCGCCATGGCAAAATAATGCTAGCACACATGTTCTATAAAGACAAGGAGAAATTGTCGCCCTTGCCGTTCAGCGGTCGATAGGTGGAAGTTGGCAGTGGCGCATGTCTTTTAGCGCGAGATTTTGCCCTATAACTTTGAAACTATAACTTTTAACCTCTAACCTTTGCTATAATATACTCGCCATGAAGTTGCTGGTCATAGGAATTGGCGATTGCGGTTGCAGGCTGGCCAGCGAGTTTGCCCAGCTTGACCACACTGCCAGAGCAAAGAGGCGCGTGGTTATAGTCAGCCGCGCCTACGCTCTTAACAACGACCAGGCATGTCTGAATTCTCTGCCGAAAGCCAAAACGGAGACGTTGCAGCCGATACTCATCCGAGGGCTGATGGCAGGCGATGGCAAGTCCACCGAGTCAGGGGCAAATTTTATGCGCCAGGAGAGCGACCGCGTGTTCTCAGCCATGAGGCTGGGCGGGTTCTTCGAGGCTGATGCCTTCATGCTGATAGCCGGCGCCGGCGGCGCACTTGGCTCAGGAGGCGTGCCTGTGCTGGCACAGATATTGAAAGAACGCTATGTGGATAAGCCGGTCTATGGCCTCATCATTCTACCTTTTGACTACGAGCTGGACGACCCACAACGCGTGCACAACACTGCCATCTGCCTCAAATCTGTGGACAAGGTAACCGATGCTGCAATACTTATCGATGGCGGCGGTTTCGGGACAGGGCAGCATGTTACCACCGTGGAACATATGGCCAGCGTGAATCGGGATATAGCCCATACTTTCTACGACCTGCTCTGCGCTGGAGAAATGATGGTTGGCAAGAACATGGGAACAAACGTGCTCGATGCTGGCGATATCAAGCAATGCCTGTCAGGCTGGAGCGCTATCGGCGTGGGCAGGGCAGACTTCTCTGAATCCCTGCTCCCCTGGAAAAAGTCACAGGATTTCAAGGAGAAAGGCTCGGCAACACTGAAAGCTGTGGAAGCCATGAGCCAGGCGCTGCTGCATCTTTCGGTTGACTGCAAGCTGGAAAATGCCGGCCGCTCGTTGTATCTGCTCTCGGTGCCAGCCAGATATGCCAATGTGGATATGGTCAAGATGCTGGGAAACCGCCTGCGAGAGCTGGCGCCTAATGCCGAGATGAGAGAGGGCAGCTTCTATGGCTCAGATAACTACGCCCAGGTAACAGTGGTGGTCTCCGAGCTGATTTACCTGGAGAGAATAAAACAGTTCTATGACAGAGCAGCCAGGCTCATCACAGCCAGCACATCACCGCCTGCCACCGGCCAAATCCGAGATACGAGACCCTGAACCCCAGACAGATTCAAAATTCAAATGACAAAAAGGGAGAATTCCGATTGACTTAAGGTGGGTTTCGCTGTGCTATACCCACCCTACCGTTACTGTCATTTTGACCTTTGATACTGTTTGGGATTTGGCGCCTGTAATTTAGAATTTAGCGCAACTCTTTCCCCTGGTCATTCCTGGGGAGGACTGGTGGGAAAGAGTTGGAGGGAGTAGGGGAAGATATCACCCTCACCCTATCCCTCTCCCATCAAGGGAGAGGGGGATTTTGTGGTGTCGTCTGCCTCGTGAAGGGAGGGAGAATACAGTGGTTCTCCCCCCTTGTGGAAGGGAATTGCAGCCTATCCTCCCTCCTCTTGCGGGAGGGAGTTAGAGGGAGGGGTTTGCAACTTGGAACATTGGGATTTCGATATTGCTTGTAATTTAGAATTTTTCTGACCATGTCTCTCTTTGATCTCAGCAAACTGGAATCTAAGCCTTCAACAGGTGCAGAGATGCCCCTGGCTGCCCGCATGAGGCCACGCAGCTTTGCCGAGTTTGTGGGCCAGCAGCACCTGGTGGGTGAAGGTCGCGTGCTCCGGAAATGTATCGAGGCTGACAGGATGCCATCTATGATTTTCTGGGGGCCTCCGGGCAGCGGCAAGACCACGCTGGCGCACGTTATCGCCGGTGTTACCAGGTCATACTTCAGCTCCCTGAGCGCGGTGAGCGCCGGCGTGGCTGACCTGCGCCGCGTGGTGGATGAAGCCAGGCGGCGGCTGAAAACCAGCGGCCAGCGCACCATCATGTTCATAGACGAAATCCACCGCTTTAACAAGAGCCAGCAGGATGCGGTGCTGCCATACGTGGAAAATGGGGTGGTCACCCTTATCGGCGCCACCACTGAGAATCCATCCTTCGAGGTCATCTCGGCTTTGCTCTCGCGCTGCCGCGTGTTTACGTTGAATGCTCTCACCGATAAGGATATACGGCATATCGTGCAGCGGGCGCTCCAGGACCAGGAGAGAGGGCTGGGCAAGGTACTAGTTGAACTGGCTGAAGAAGCCTTCAACCACCTGGTGGTGATTGCCAATGGCGATGCCCGCATAGCCCTCAATGCGCTGGAGATGGCTGCGCAAGCCACCGCCCCCGATGCCCTGGGCAAACGTAAAATAGACCTGGCAACTATCGAAGATGCGCTGCAACACCGCTCCCTGCTCTATGACAAGAGCGGAGAGCAGCACTATGACCTGATTTCGGCGCTGCACAAGTGCCTGCGCGATTCTGACCCTGACGCCGGCCTGTACTGGCTGGGGCGGATGCTGGAGGCCGGAGAAGACCCCTTGTATATAGCCCGCCGATTGGTGCGCTTTGCCTCCGAGGATGTGGGCATGGCTGACCCGCAGGCGCTGGTGATAGCCATGGCAGCCCAGCAGGCAGTCCACTTCGTCGGCATGCCCGAAGGAAACCTGGCGCTGGCGCAGGCCGTGGTTTATCTGGCTACAGCGCCCAAGAGCAACTCCTTGTATGCCGCCTATTCCAGGGTGAAGGAAGACGTGGAGCGCACCCGCAACGACCCGGTGCCCCTGCACCTGCGCAACCCGGTGACCGGCCTGATGCAGCAGATGGGCTATGGCAAAGGATATAAATATGCCCACGATTTTCCCGGCCATTACGTGGAGCAGGAACACCTGCCTCCGAAGCTCAGGGGAAAGCGCTACTATCAGCCCAGCGACCAGGGCTTTGAGCCGGAGGTGGACAGGAGGATGAAGACAAAGCGCCAATCTAATGCAAAAAGCAAAAACCAGAATGCAAAGTAAAAGATAAAGTTGCAAGATGCAAGTTGCAGGTTGCAAGACACAAAATACCGGTGGTGGGTCGGGAACTTGAAACTTGCCTCTTGAATCTTGCAACTCTAAAACTGATGGCAGATGGTGGAGAGACATAGCTTCAAGAAATTGACCGTATGGCAGAAAGCTTATCTCTTTGCATTGGATATCTACAAGCAAACACAGGATTTCCCTTCTTCGGAATTGTACGGTCTGACTTCGCAGTTGAGAAGGGCTGTAGTCTCTATCCTGGCCAACATAGCTGAGGGGAGTGAAAGGCAACATAAGAAAGAATTTCTGCAGTTTTTGTCCGTTGCCAGAGGCTCTCTCGCAGAGGTTGAGACATATCTACTGCTTGCCAGAGACTTAGGCTATATTCCAGAAAAGGAGTTTAGCTCGCTAGAAGAACAGAGAAAAGAGATAGGCAGGCTATTGAGAGGGTTATACAAATCACTCTCTTGAAACTTGCATCTTGCATCTTGCAACTTGAAAGTTGAAACTGATGAAACGTGTTGCCTTCCTCTGTGGAAACTTGGAGTTGGAGGGGCTTTGCTACCTGCCCGATGGCAGCGGCACCTTCCCCGGCGTTGTCCTGTGCCATCCTCACCCGCTGTATGGAGGCTCCATGGACAACAATGTTACAATGGCAATAGCTTCGGCGCTGCTGGGCAGGGGGATAATTGCCTTCATGTTCAACTTCCGCGGCGTGGGGCGCAGCCAGGGTAGCTTTGGTAACGGCATTGGCGAGCAGCAGGACGTGGAGGCAGCGCTGGGCTGGCTTAGCGCACATCTGCAGGCAGACCCCAACAAGCTGGGGGTGATGGGTTACTCATTCGGCGCCGCTGTTGCCCTGCCTGTGGCTTGCGCCGATGAACGGGCGAAGGCGATGGCTCTGGTGTCGCTGCCGGCAGAGATGGCGCAGATAGACGAGATAAGGCAGTGCAGAAAGCCCAAGCTCTTTGTCTTCGGTGGCAGGGACTCTTTTATACCGCAGGGCAGGGCAGAGGAGATGTATGAGGCGGCAGCCGAGCCCAAGCAGTTTCACCTGGTGCCGAGCGCTGACCATTTCTGGTGGGGGTTCGAAGAGGAGCTGGCGGGGAAGGTTGCCGAGTTTTTCAGCCAAACGCTGAATGACTAGGGCGCACTATATTAGTTGCAAGTTTCAAGTTTCAAGTTTCAAGTCCCCCACCCACCAAAGTTGCAAGTTGCAGGGGTTCCTAAAGGTACGCCACTACGAAAACCATGTGGGCGCACCTAAAGGTACGCCCCTACGCGTCTTGAAACTAAAACGTGTTGTAGGGGCGGGTTTTTAAACCCGCCCGGTGGGCGTCACCCTCACCCTATCCCTCTCCCGTCGAGGGAGAGGGGGATTTTGTGGTGTCGTCTGCCCCGGCAAGGGAGGGTATTTAGATGGTCTCCCCTCAATCCTTCTTGGGAAGGATAAAGGGAGAGGGTATTTCTCTCTCCCCTGGTCCTTCAACGGAGGGACCCAATCCACTATATTAGTTGCAAGATGCAAGAGGTGGGTTTTACCCACCCTACACGAGCGACGAGTCCCGAGCGACGAGCGACGCACTTGCAATTTCGCCTCATCTTTTCCTCTGAATGTCTGAAATGCGCTGGCGGGCAGCTTCTATCAGGGCGACGTTATCGGATAGCTGTATAGCCTTGTTATAGTCAGCAATTGCCGCCATGGTATCGCCCTTCAACTGCAAGGTTATGCCACGGTTGAAATAAGCCAGCGCATAGTTCGGCCTTAGCTCTATTGCCTTGTTGAAGTCCGAGATTGCCAGGTCCAGCTTCCCAGAGTTAGCGTAGGCATAGCCGCGGTTGTTATAGGATGGCGCGAAGTGCGGCTCCAGCCCGATTGCCCTGGTCAGGTCAGCTATGCCCTTTTCCCATTCCTGGTTCTGGTTGTAAATCTGGCCGCGGATGGAATAAGCCATGGCAAAGTCGGGGTTCAATTCGATTGCCTTGCTCATATCAGACAGCGCCGCCTCCCACTGGTTCTTAGCCCCATAATCCATGCCTCGCTGGTAATAAGCCTGCGCCAGTTCCACTTTGGCCAGCGGGGCTCCGGGGTTAAGCTCCATCGCCCTGGTCAGGTCTGAGATAGCCAGCTCCCACTGCTCCAGGGCGCCATGTACCCGCCCGCGGTTGAGATAAGCCATTGCGTAGTCTGGGTCCAGCTCTATTGCCTTGTTGAAATCGGCAAGCGCCGGCTCCAGCTTTCCCACGTTAGTGTAAGCCGCCCCGCGGTCGTTATAGGCGGTGAAGTTAGACGGCTCTAGCTCTATCACCCGGGTCAGGTCAGCTATGCCCATGTCCCAGCGCGCCTGGCTGTTGTGCAGCAAGCCCCGGTTGTAATATGCCTCAGCCAGCCCGGGGTCCAGCTCAATTGCCTTGTTCAGGTCTGTAAGCGCCAGGTCAGGCTGCCCCTTGGCAGAGTAAGCCCAACCCCGATGTGCATAGGCTTCGGCAAGGCGGGGATTAAGCTCCAGCGCCTTGTTCAGGTCAGCCAGAGCCAGGTCCCACTGCCCCTGGCCACGGTAAATCGATGCCCGGTGGCTGTAAAGCTCTGACATGCCCGGATTCAGCTCGATTGCCTTGTTCAGGTCTACGATAGCCTGCTCCATCTGGCCCTTGCTGGCATAAGCCCAGCCGCGCTTGCCGTATGCCACTGCCAGTTTAGGGTCGCTCTCGATAGCCTTGCTGTATTCCGCTATGGCTTCATCCCACTGCGCCTGCTCAGACAGGGCGTCACCTTTCTTTAAGTGGTTCGCAGCCGGGCTTCCGCAAGCCGACAACAGCAGCGCCGCAGCTACCAGCAACGTTATGAGAAGCCTGTTTCTCATGCGTCATCTCCTCTCAGGTGCCAAAGGCTCTTTCAGGGCTACAAGTATAGCACATGACATGGTTGCAAGATGCAAGATGCAAGTTTCAAGTCCCATCCCCGCACCTGGCGGGTTTTTAAACCCGCCCGATGGGCGCACACCCTCACCCTATCCCTCTCCCGTCGAGGGAGAGGGGGATTTTGTGGTGTCGTCTGCCCCGTCAAGGGAGGGTATTTAGATGGTTTCCCCTCAATCCTTCTTGGGAAGGATAAAGGGAGACGGTATATTGCTGGTTTTCCCGTCGAGGGAGAGGGTATTTCTCTCTCCCCTGGTCCTTCAACGGAAGGACCCGACCCACGGGCGCACCTAAAGGTACGCCCCTACATGTCTTGCAACCTGCAACTTGCATCTTGCAACTTCTAAAGGTACGCCCCTACACGTCTTGCAACCTGCAACTTGCATCTTGCAACTGACGTTAGAGGACTGACTGCAGCACCGATTCCAGCGCCCAGCCCAGGAAGCCGCAGACAGGAAAGGTGAATATCCAGGTAAGCACCATGTCTTTAGCCACGCCCCAGCGCACTGCGGAGAAGCGCCTGGTGGCGCCCACGCCCATGATGGAGGTGTTGATGCAGTGCGTGGTGCTCAGCGGGATGCCGAAACGTGAAGCCAGCAGAATTGCCAGCCCCGCGGATGTTTCGGCGGCGAAACCGTTCACCGGCTCCAGCTTGGTCAATTTGAAGCCCATGGTGCGTATAATCCGCCAGCCTCCCACGGCGGTGCCCAGGCCCATTACCACGCCGCAGACCAGGATAATCCACAGCGGCACATGGAACTCGGGCATGACGCCGCCCAGCACCAGCGCCAGGGCGAAGACTCCCATGAACTTCTGCCCATCGTTGCTGCCGTGGCTGAAAGCCATGAAGGCGGCGGAGACTATCTGCAGCTTGCCGAAGCTATCTCGCACTCTCCTCAGGCTGACCCGCCGCAGCGTCCAGTAGAGTATGGTCATCAGTGCCATGCTCAGCGAGAAGCCGAGGAAGGTGGAAAAGCCGATGCCGATGAGCACCTTCTGCCATCCTTCCACCAGCAGCACAGATGTCCCGCCCACGGCAAAGGCGGCGCCGGTGAGCGCGGCAACCAGCTCGTGGCTCTCGCTGGTGGGGATGCCGAAGCGCCAGGCAACCGTGCTCCAGATGATGATGGTGAGCATGGCGGTGGCTACTACCGAAGGGCTGATAATCCCGGGCACAACAAAGCCCTTGCCTATGGTGGAGGCTACGGCGGTGCCGGTGGCTATAGCGCCCAAAATATTGAGCACAGCCGCCATGGTGACCGCCTGTGCCGGCGAGAGGACGCGGGTGGAGACCACGGTGGCGATGGCATTGGGGCTGTCAGTCCAGCCGTTGACAAACTCTGCTGCCAGCACCAGCAGCAGCACAGGAATCAGGGCTATTATGCCTTCAGGCATGTTTCAGCACTACAGCTTCCAGTACGTTGGCTACATCCTCGCCTCGGTCGGTAGCGCTCTCCAGGTGCTCATAAATCTCGCGCCACTTGATGATGTCAAGCACGTTTTTGTTGTTGTCGAAGAGGTCAACCAGCGCGGCGTGCAGCACCTCATCAGCCTCGTTCTCCAGTCGGTTTATCTCCACGCACTGAGTCAGTATTTCCTTGTAGCGCGAGCCGCGGCGCAAAAGCGGCATAATCTCGTTCAGCTTGTAGGCTATCTTGAGGATGATGGCGGCTAGCTCCCTGGCCCTGGCTGTCGGTTCGCTGACGCGGTAGAGCAGGGTCCGCTTGGCGGCGCCATCTATGAAGTCCATGACATCGTCAAGTCGCTGGCAGAGCAAAGCTATATCCTCGCGGTCGATTGGCGTCACAAAGGTGCGGTGCAGGTTCTGCATTATCTCGTGGGTAATGGAATCGCCTTCGTGCTCCAGTTCCTTGATGCGCTTGACCTTGGCTTCAACGTCCTGGTAGTTGTCGAAAAGGTCAGCCAGTTTGCCTGCGGCTATCACCAGGTTGCCGGCACTTTTCTCAAACAGGTCATAGAAGCCTGCTTCCCTGGGAAAGAACTGAAACTTAGCCACCTGGCACCTCCTGCGTGCTCTGGCTAGGGGTTGGAAGCGGATTGATGTTGTTCAAGGCTGGATGGCTCAGAGCCAGGCAGCATTATAGCAAATTCGGGCGTTGCATACCAAAGATGCAAGATTCAAGATGCAAGTTTCAAGTTCCCAGCCCAATGTAAGTTGCAAGATTCAAGATGCAAGTTTCAAGTGGTGGGTTTTACCCACCCTACGACTGCCGACTGCTGTCTTGCAACTTGCATCTTGCAACTTCTAAAGGTACGCCCCTACACGTCTTGCAACCTGCAACTTGCATCTTGCAACTTCTAAAGGTACGCCCCTACAAGTCTTGCAACTTGCAACTTGCATCTTGCAACTTCTAAAGGTACGCCCCTACAAGTCTTGCAACTTGCAACTTGCATCTTGCAACTTCTAAAGGTACGCCCCTACATGTCTTGCAACCTGCAACTTGCATCTTGCAACTGTGGAGAAAGGGAAGGGGGTGGCTTTCGCCACCCCCTGTTAGGGTCATGCTAA
>VGOO01000012.1 GCA_016875925.1 Chloroflexota bacterium | reverse complement strand
CCATGCGCAACTAATGAAGAGCATTACCGACAAGCTATTGACCTTACCGGACGATACTGCTGTCTATCCAGGGCATGGCCCTGCGACCACTATCGGCAATGAAAAGATGGGCAATCCCTTTCTTTTTTGATCGCCCCTCTTTTTGGCCTGTTTTCTCTAAGCCCTGTAATCAGCTGCTAAATGAATAGCGGGCAGAGAACCAGTGTGATGGTGGCAAGCAACTTCACCAGGACGTGCAATGATGGGCCCGCTGTATCTTTAAACGGATCTCCTACAGTGTCTCCTACTACAGCCGCCTTATGTGCCTCGGAACCTTTACCAAGGACATTGCCTGACTCATCTTTGAGTTGACCATCTTCTATCATCTTCTTGGCATTGTCCCAGGCACCACCGCCATTGTTCATGAATGAAGCTAGCATAATGCCACCGATGGTGCCAACCATGAGCAGTGCGGCTACTACCATAGCAGCATCGTATCCTGCCCATTTGAAGAGCAAACCAACGATAACTGGAGCAAGTACTGGTAGAAGACCTGGTGCTATCATCGCCCTGAGGGAAGCGCGAGAGGTAATGTCCACTGCCGCTGCATAATCAGGACGTGACGTTCCTGCCATTATGCCAGGGTCGGCTTTGAACTGACGGCGCACTTCATTGATAATTTTGCTTGCGGTATTGCCGACAGCCTTGATTGCCCAGGAGCTGAACAGATAAACAAGCATTACTGCCAATAAAGCACCTACAAATACCTCTATCTTTGCAATATCAACAACGTGATATTGTCCTTCGACGCCGAACTTAAGAAAAGAAACCCTATCGAGATAGGCCTGGAACAGCAAGAAGGCAGCCAGACCGGCTGATACCATGGCGTACCCTTTGGTCAACGCTTTTGTGGTATTGCCCACAGCATCGAGTCTGTCTGTTATGCGACGCACCTCTTTGCCTGCACCTGCCATCTCGTTAATGCCATTGGCATTATCGGTTATGGGCCCAAAGGTGTCCATGGATAGTATATAGGGACAAGTCATCAACATGCCCATGGTAGCCACAGCAGTGCCAAAAGCTCCACCACCCATAACGCCGCTGGCGTTGCCCATCCAGTAGGAGAGTATCAAAGCCAAGCCTATTACTACAGCAGTGGCCAAGGTTGTTTCGAAGCCTACGGCTGTGCCGACGACTATATTGGTAGCTGGCCCAGTTTTTGATGCCTCAGCAATTTCTTGAACTGGCTTGAACCGAGATTCTGTATAGTATTGCGTTATGAATACGACAACTACGCTGGTGATAATACCAATAACACCAGCACCAAAAAGCCACCAATTACCAAGCATGAAATATACAGTTCCAGCAAGGCCTATGATGGAAAGAGCCACAGCAACATAATAGCCACGGTTTAACGCATTCATGGCGTTTTCCTCTTCCCTGGCGCGCACGATGCTGACGCCCACCATGCTGGCGATCAGGCCAAATCCGCGCACAACGAGCGGGAAGAGTATCCATGCAATGTTATGGGTTACCAGGTAGGCTACGATGCCAAGTATCATGGCGCCGATGTTCTCAGCAGCTGTGGACTCGAAGAGGTCAGCACCGCGGCCAGCGCAATCACCAACATTATCGCCGACTAAGTCGGCGATAACTGCCGCATTGCGAGGGTCGTCTTCTGGAATACCGGCTTCTACTTTGCCAACCAAGTCGGCACCCATGTCAGCGGCTTTTGTATAGATACCGCCTCCAAGCTGTGCAAAGAGAGCGACGAAACTAGCGCCAAAACCAAAACCAACAATAAGGTGCGGAGCGATTTCGGGTTTGGTGCTTCCACCAAAGGCAAAAAAGATGCCTGTCACGCCGAGAAGGCTTAGGGCAGTGATCAGAAAGCCTGATACTGCTCCGCCCCTCAAGGCTACGTTTACTGCTTCTGTCAGGTTCTTCTGAGCTGCAGCGGCACACCGTACATTGGATTTAACTGCGATGTACATTCCGATAAAACCAGAAACGCCGGAGCAGAGAGCGCCGACCAAGAATGCAACTGCTGTTCGCCAGCCGATTTCAAACGCAGTCATGCCTTCTATGCCTTTTTCGCCACCTAGCAGGGCAACAAGTATGCCGATTATGACTGCTACCACGACCGACAGTGCCCCGATTGTACTATACTGCCGTTTCAGGAATGCCCAGGCGCCCTCGAAGATCATATCGCCGATCTCTTTCATTTTTGGTGTGCCTGGGTCGCGACGAAGGACGTTGACTGCCAGATAGATGGCAAAGAGCACGGTGGCTATGCCAGCTATCGGCACAATCCAAAATATACCGGGCATTTTACCTCCTTGTGATTTGATTTATTTGGCTTGGCCATATCCACCCCGATGTCCTAAGTTGCAGAATCTATCACTTTTGAATGTGTGCTGTCAAGGTTACCTCATGGTTATCGCGTAGGCTAATAGGAGTGCACACTAAAGCAATGCCTTTGGGTTATTTGCTTTTTAGTTTGTCCTCCAGAGCTTTTTGACGCAGTATCAATGTGAGGTCACCGCGTGTTCTCTCGAGGATGCCACGAACTGCATCTGTAGTTCGCCTGAGGCCGAAGGTGATGGCATCAGGGAAGTCCATGGTCACTAAGATTGAGTAAATCTCGTCCATAGTCGCCAACAGTTTTTCGCATCGAGAAAGGTCATTGCGCCTCATGCTGTCCAGAAGATAGCGTCTAAGTTCGCCAACCGCTTCCCCCATGCCATTTAGGTAAGCAGCATAGGTAACCCCTGTAGTTTCTGGAGTTGGGATTGTATCTCCAGCGACCAAGGCTAAGGTGATGCTAGCCTCAGCGAATTCCTTTTGAGCATCATGAATTAAACCACTGTGGAGCAGGTCATTATGTTCTTTGGGGACAGCATGGGTTATCATCTGCAGCGAATTATGCGCTGACTCAAGTAAGTATTTTGCCTCGCCTTCATCTTGCCGGTGTACAGCACGGATGGCATTGGCGCTGTACCGTATAACCTCTCGGCAGCGTCTGATTACTTCTTCTCTAGCCATATCTTTGGCTGCGAAGAAGTCGCGTATTCTCTCGGCTATTGCTTCTAGATTATTGGTGGCTTTATTTCTCAAGTTGCATCACCAGTTGTCGCGTGGCCTTTTCTATATTAGTCTCCGATAGCACAGCGCTAACCACTGCTGCTGCTGCTGCACCTGATATCATAACCTGACCAATATTCTCTTTGTTTATACCGCCAATGGCGACTACAGGAAGCGAGATTGCCTGTTTGATTTGTTTCAGCCTCTCCAATCCAACCACTTCGGCCTCCCGTTTGGTTGGTGAGAGGAATATAGAACCAACTGCAACGTAGTCAGCACCGTCTGCTTGTGCCTTTTGGGCCTCAGCTAAGGTACGAGCGGATACTCCAACTATCTTATCAATGGGCAGCTCTCGCCTAACTACCTTCAGTGGCAAATCCTCTTGTCCTACGTGTAGGCCATCGGCATTGGCAGCGATAGCTATATCTAGGTGGTCATTTACGATGAAAAGGCAGCCAGCCTTGCGGCACAGTCCAGCAAGGCTTTGAGATATTTTCAAGAGAGCACTTCTGTTCGCCAGTTTATCACGGAGCTGGAGGACATTCGCTCCGCTGCGGACAATTTTTCTTGCGGCATCCAGGATGTTTTCATGGCTTACTACCTGTGTGTCGATTATGACATATAGTCCGGTTATGAGTTTGAGCTTCGCCTGACGAAGCAGCTTAGATAGTAGCTCTCGCTCTAACGAATACAGCGTAAACCGCGCCTGTTCAAACTGATGTGCCGATAGTGTTGCGCTGATGTCTGGCAGTTTAGCTAACTCTTCTATAACACGTAAGGCTTCTTCTACTCTTTTAGCATTGGCTGTTGTCAGAGATGTTAAATCATGGTGTTGGCCAATAGATTTGATGCTCTGGCCGATATCACCTTCAGAGTCTCTCGCCGAAATAGCGTCTACACCTAATTTACTCAGGCTGTGAATCAGGTCATGGCGTGTTACCTTGAGTCGATGGCTCAATTGTGCGTCGTTGAGGATGAATCGGGCAATGTCCTCGAGGAAGCGCAGCCCTTCTCCTATGCGATTGCAATTGGCATCAATGATACGAAGCGTCTGGCGAGGCACTCTGCAAGTCCTTCAAAGGTTCAGGCATCTCACCTTCCCGTGCAGCCTGTATCTTTTGCTGAATTTCGCCGGGCAATTCCATGCCCATGTCTGTAAACCGCTTCTCTACCCACCTGCCGATATTGCGAGGGTCTTTGTAGTAATCGGGGCTAGGGTGTAAAGTTGGTTCACCACTTTCCTCGTGGATTGTTTGAATTGACTTGTGGTAAGCGAAAGAGGAGACAAGGCGTACTAGGTCGCCGCTACCACACGCTGTACACCTGGGAGCTAACGAGGGCACAACGGCTCGTGTGAATACACTGCTTTTTTTGCGACACGAAGGGCAGTAGAATTCGTAGATGGGCATAACAGTCACTCTGTGCTTGATTCTTCAACTGGAGGATCAGCGCCTGCCATTTGCCTGGGAGGCATTTCACCTCTGTCCATTCTCTCGACCATCTCCTCGTATTCAGGTGCCACTGGCTCGCCTTGGCTCATTCGTTTGTTCCACTCCGCCAAAGCTCTCGGGTCATTTCTCATCATTCCTTGTGTAAGCTGGTTGTCGGAAAGGATGCTGTCGTAGGCATCTTTGCAGGTTTTATGCACCGAAAAAGTGGAAAAAACACGGCTCAAAGTATTACTACCGCATTGAGGGCATGGAGGAGGAGACGCAGAATGCATTTGCAGGTATAATGTAACCCTGCGTTGGCAGCCAGGACACATATACTCGTAAATGGGCATATCGCTACCTCGGTTTCTTCGAAATTGTAGCACAAAGAAAGGTTGATGGTGAAGCTAGAAGTTATGTGTCATTTTGATTTGCAAAGTGGGGCAATCTGATTGACACCATTGGCCATACTTCATTAAAATCCTTTGGAGGTAACAGTTACTTGACCAGTGACCAGATAAGGGAATTATTCCTGCGTTTTTTCGAAGAAAGACAGCACAAGATTATTCCTAGCTCTTCTTTAATTCCTCATGGTGACCCTACAATGCTGTTGACTACTGCTGGCATGGTGCAGGTCAAACCTTATTTTTTGGGTTTGGCGGTTGCTCCTAGCTCGCGCTTGGCTTCGTGTCAGAAATGCTTTCGTACTACAGACATCGATTCCGTAGGCGATACCAAACACCTTACCTTTTTTGAGATGCTTGGCAATTTCAGCGTGGGTGACTATTTCAAGAGAGAGGCGATCACTTGGGGTTGGGAATTTGTTACGCAGCGACTCAAGATAGCTCCCGATAAGCTCTGGGTGACTGTATTTCTCGACGATGACGAAGCCTTTGAGTATTGGCGGGAAATAGATTTCCCTGCCGAGCGTATTGCACGGTTAGGCGAGAGAGATAACTTCTGGGGACCCGCTGGTGACTCCGGGCCTTGTGGGCCTTGTAGCGAGATACATTATGATTTTGGGGAGGAAATAGGGTGTGGTAGGCCGGAATGCGGCCCTGCCTGTGATTGCAGTCGTTTTTCCGAGGTCTGGAATCTGGTATTTATGGAGTACAATCAAGACCGTGATGGTCAACGTACAAAGCTGCCAAAACCGAATATCGATACTGGGATGGGGCTAGAGAGGATCTCAGCTGTTATGCAGGGAGTGGCTTCAGTCTATGATGCCGACCTTTTTTTGCCTATTCGGGGCGAAATCTGCAGCTTGGCAGGAAAGGAATATGGCAAGGACAGTAGCGTGGACCATGCTATTCGTGTAATTGGCGAACATAGCAGGGGGATAGCCTTTCTCATTGCTGATGGTGTCTTGCCATCCAACGAAGGACGGGGATACGTATTACGTCGCATCTTGCGTAGAGCAAGTTTCTTCGGTAGGAGGTTAGGAATAGAAGATATATTTCTAGGTAAGGTGTGTGGTGTAGTGGTCAGGAAAATGAAACATGTGTATCCCGAACTGGCAACAAACGCGAACCACATAGCAGAAATAGTCAAAATCGAAGAGGAGAAGTTTCTCGGCACCTTGGATGCTGGAATCAATCTGGCTGAGAAGATTGCGGAGGAGTCCATCAAGCAGGGCCGCGATTTTATTTCTGGCGAAGAGGTCTTCAGACTTTGGGATACTTACGGCTTTCCTGCTGAGTTGACTGCTGACATTGCTGGTACAAAGGGATTAAAGGTCGATGTCCATGGCTTTGAGAATGCCATAGGGAAGCAACGGGAAAAAGCTAGGGCCAGTCATAAATTCGCTATAAATCATGTGGTGTCAGTTTCGCTAGAGCCGAAGTTCGAAGTTGATTTTGTGGGCTACAATCAATTAACTGTTCGAGCAAAGATAAGTAAGATATCAAGAGGGAATGCTGGTAGCAAAGACAAAAAGATTGCCGTTGTTCTTGATCGAACACCTTTCTACGGTGAGATGGGAGGTCAAATAGGCGACACTGGTAAAATTATTGGCCCTGGGGGTGAGGTGCGTATTATTGGTGTTACTAGAGACCCAGCGGGCAGGGCTATTCATCACGGGGAGATAGTGAAAGGCTCGGTTTCTGAAGGTGATGAGGTTGAAGCAATAGTAGATATTGATAGACGCCTTGACATAGCACGCAATCATACGGCGACGCACTTGCTTCAGGCGGCATTGCGCCAAGTCTTAGGTGACCACGTACAACAAAGGGGGTCTTTGGTTGGTCCGGAACGGTTGCGTTTTGATTTTTCTCATCTGGCAGCAATCAGCAGGCAACAGCTAGACGAAATACAGTACTTTGTCAACGATCTTATATTGCAGAATATCCCTGTAACATGCTGTGATAATGTGCCATACAAGCAGGCTGTTGAAGGAGGAGCCATAGCTTTATTTGACGAAAAGTATGGTGATAAGGTTCGTGTAATAGAGGTAGGCCAACCCCCGGTTAGCGCTGAGCTTTGTGGCGGTACACATGTGAAGGCGACAGGAGAAATCGGCCTGTTTTTGATTGTCTCTGAAAGCAGTATTGGCAGTGGTTTGCGTAGGATTGAAGCTCTTACCGGTAGAGGTGCGTATAGCCTGCTCGAGAAACGGTTACTGGCACTTGAAGAAATCGCAAGCCAAGTAAGAAGTTCAACTGAAGAAGCTCCACGAAAGGTTGAAGCTCTTATTGCCGAGTTATCTGCGGAGCGCAAGCGTTTAGTAGCTCTGGAGAGGAATCTGCTGCAGAACGTGGTTGAGTCGTTGGTGAAAAAGGCAGAAAATGTAGATGGAATAACAGTATTAGCTGCTAAGGTACCTGATTCCACTTTGTCTTCTCTGAGAGAGATAGGTGATTTGCTGCGCGACAGGCTTGGTAGCGCAATTATAGTGCTAGGCACTGTTTGCGACGGGAGGCCCGCATTTATAGCTACCGTGACTCATGACTTGGTGGGAAAGGGATTTCATGCAGGGAACATAGTAAAACAGGTAGCTGGGGTAACTGGTGGTGATGGTGGTGGCAAGGCAACCATGGCTCAGGCTGGCGGCCGGGACAAGGGTAAGATCGATGAGGCTTTAGGGATAGTAAAGGATTTAGTCAAGAAAGGTGGTCAGTGATTCCGTGCGTGTGCTAGGTCTGGATATAGGCGATAAGCGAATTGGCGTGGCTATAAGTGACCCAGGCGAAATACTGGCTAGCCCTCTTGCCATCATCGCGCGTGATAGTGATGAAAAGGCTGTTGTTGCCATTTTGGATATCATCGAAAACTACCAAGTGCAGAAGGTCGTGGTCGGTTTGCCGTATTCCATGAGGGGCAATCTTGGAGTTCAGGCTGACAAAGTAATGGCATTTGTATCCATGCTTTCAGAACGCACTGGTGTAAACATTGAGATGCGTGATGAGCGATTGTCGACTGTAGCTGTAGAGCGCTTGCTTGCTGCCTCTGGCACGAGGGGAAAGGCAGCTAGACTTAGGGTCGATGCGGCTGCAGCAGCCTTCGTACTGCAAGGCTATTTGGACAGCCTGAAGACCTCCGCAAAATGACACGGTTCATTGGCCTTATTGGCTATCCGCTGAGACACTCACTATCCCCGGATTTCCAGCAGGCTGCATTTGATTATCACCGTCTTGATATTCATTACGAGACATGGGAAACACCACCTAAAATGTTACAGGCGGCGATGGCTAGGCTGAAGCAGTCCGACGTTATAGGTGCAAATATAACTCTTCCCTATAAGGAAAAGGCTCTTAATTTTGTTGATGCTGTCGACGACTCTATCAGGGAAATCGGCGCTGTAAACACGATTATTAACCGTAAGGGGAAGCTTCAAGCCTACAACACAGATGTAGAAGGCTTCTTGCATAGCCTGGATATTGAAGCAAAATTCGATCCTAGGGGTAAGCGTGCTACTATTTTGGGAGCTGGCGGAGCTGCGCGTGCTGTGTGCTTTGCCTTGTTAAGACGAGATACAAGTTTGCTGGTCATTGTCAATCGGACGATAGAGCGTGCCGAAACCTTGGTAAAATTAGGGCTGAATTATGTTGCTAGGGTTGGTAAGACAGCCGAAATTGTTTTCTTACCCTGCCACTCGTCTCAACTGCGTGAGGCGATACAAAATTCCCACTTGATCGTAAATTGCACTACAATGGGAATGAGGCATTCTCCTGGTGAAAACCAATCACCGCTGGTGGCTAATTGGATACCGCAGAATGCCCTGGTATATGACTTGGTGTATAATCCACCAGAGACAACGTTGCTGCGAGAAGCTAAAAAAGCAGGTGCCAGCACTTTGAGTGGTTTGGCTATGCTGGTTTATCAAGGGGCAGCTTCTTTCAGAATATGGACGGGGAGGGAAGCACCACTTGACATAATGTTCAGTGCAGCAAGAGAGGGTATCGCACAGTACGAAGCAGGAGGCATATAATGTTCAAAGGCGCACTTATTACAATTGTGGTATTGCTCTTGTTTTTCGCCGCTACTGTACTGACCAGTTGCAGTGCTGTTGAGAGCAAGGTGGCGGTTATTCCACTTAATGGCCCAGTTCAGTTTGAGGCAGGTGGGTTTTTGTTTTTTACCGGAAGCGCTATCACACCACAGTTGGTCAGGAGCCAGTTGGATAAGGCCAGGGCAGATTGGGCAGTAAAGGCAGTCGTCCTCCAGATCGAAAGTCCGGGTGGAAGCGCAGCCGCTTGTCAGGAGATTCTGACTCAAATTGAAAAACTGGAAAAACCAATAGTAGTGAGCTTTGGTAGTGTAGCTGCTTCCGGAGGCTACTATATTGCATCTAAGGCTGACAAAATAGTAGCTTTACCAGCTACACTAACGGGTAGTATCGGCGTCATCTCTCAGATACCCAATATCAAGGGATTGTATGATAAACTCGGTATCAATATGGAGGTTTTTAAGGGTGGCAAATACAAGGATATGTATACTGGGCTCAGAGAATTAACATCCGAGGAACGCGAACTCATGCAAAAGATGACCGACCAATTTTACGAGCAATTCGTGAATACTGTTGCCGAAGGCCGTGGACTCGATGTGGAAAAAGTTCGAAGTCTGGCTACGGGTCAGTTATATACAGGTGAACAGGCTAAAGAGCTAGGTTTGGTGGACGAGTTAGGGGGGTTAGACACTGCCATAGACTTAGCCGGCAAGCTAGCTGGTGTGGAAAGACCCAAAGTTGAATATTACAGGCGTGAAGCACCGTCTTTGTTAAGTTCGCTTTTAGGGCTGAATCTAAAACGATTACAGGGAATTTTGGAACTGCAATTGTTGGGTGCAGAGAATATGCTCATCTTGCAAACTTTGAGCAACCCTTATCCCCAGCCAGAATATCGCTAATTGCATGGTTTTGGGGAGTAGAAATGGGCAGGCTACGGTTTTTAACTGCAGGCGAGTCACACGGTAAGGGTCTAGTGGCCATTATTGAAGGGATGGTGGCTGGTTTGCCGTTGAGTGAGGACTTCATATCTCATCATTTGAAGAGGCGGCAAGCAGGATATGGGCGCAGTTCCCGAATGAAAATAGAGCAGGATGCAGCAGAGATTATCTCTGGAGTCCGCTTTGGTTTCACTGTTGGGAGCCCCATCAGTTTGGTCATACGTAACAGGGTTTGGGAAGAATGGCAAAAAATAATGAGTGTTGCCCCGCAGGGTAAACGGATAGAGCCATTAACTATGCCACGACCCGGTCATGCCGACCTTGCCGGTGCCATCAAATATGGTCTTGATGATATTCGCCCGATATTGGAGCGAGCTAGCGCACGTGAAACAGCAGCTCGAGTTGCAGTGGGGGCAGTAGCGAGGAGGTTTCTTGAACAGTTTGGCGTCACAATACACAGCCATACGGTCAGCATCGGTGAGCTACAAGTTGTGTTCGATGACGATATCGATTGGGAGCAAGTTGAGAAATCGCCATTACGTTGTGCCAACGCCGAGTGTGAAAAGGCGATGGTCGCAGCTATCGATAGGGCAAAAGCCGAAGGAGACACGCTAGGCGGGATTTTTGAGATAGTTGCGGCGGGAGTGCCTGTGGGACTAGGAAGCCATGTGCATTGGGATGACCGACTTGACGGGAGAATAGCTCAAGCAGTGATGAGCATCCAGGCGGTTAAAGGAGTTGAAATTGGCACTGGATTTGCCATGGCGGCGACCAGGGGGTCGCAGGCACATGACATCGTAGAACCTGGTACTGGGAGCCCTTTTTTCTGGCGTCGGATGACAAATAGGGCTGGCGGCATTGAAGGCGGCATGAGCAATGGTCAGCCGATAGTAGTCCGAGCAGCGGTGAAACCCGTAGCCACTCTAGGAAAGCCGTTGCCGTCAGTCGACTTGCGTACCAAGAAGACAACGGTCGCACATTATGAACGCAGCGATGTTTGCGTGGTGCCAGATGCTGGCATAGTCGGCGAGGCAATGATAGCTATTGTATTGGCAGATGATATGCTGGAGAAATTTGGCGGTGATAACTTGCGTGAAACCATCACCAATTATCGGGCTTATTTGGATATTTCTGGCTCTTGAAGTTCCATGACAGAGCACAAAGCCAATATTGCACTTATAGGCTTCTCGGCTGTTGGAAAATCCAGTGTTGCGACCAAAGTAGCTGGGCGCTTGGGCTGGGTGGCAATTGATACCGATGTCGAGATTGTAAAGGCTAGCGGAAAGAGTATTCCAGAGATATTCAAACAGGACGGGGAAAGTAAGTTCAGAGAGTTAGAACACAAGGCATTGCGGCAAGCGTGTCTCAGAACAAATGCAGTGATTGCTACCGGGGGTGGGGCCATATTGGACGCTGAGAATCGGAGGCTGCTTCGCAACAGAAGTGTGATAGTATGCCTTGAAGCAAAACCAGAAACTATACACCATCGTTTGCTTTATGATAGTCTTTGCTCAGCTAATCCTATAGTCCGTCCGCTACTTGCAGGCGACAAGCCGTTAGAACGTATCAGCCAACTCAAAAATGCTCGGCAAATTTATTATGCTATTGCTGATTGGACGGTTCATACCGACAACCTGAATTTGGAAGAGGTATGTCATGAGGTGGTGAAAGGATGGTGGTACGTCCATCGCCATCCACAAAATCCCAAAAACGCTACCGACCCTGATTTAGCTTGCATTGTGGATACGTCATCAGGATGTTACCCCGTATATGTGGGCTGGGGCCTACTGGAGAAACTCGGCGACAAGATGAAGTTGGTGGGGTTATCGGGCACTGCCAATATTATCAGTGACGAAACTATCTTTGCCATCTATGGGGCAAAAGTCAAGGATGCGCTGGGCGATGGCGGTTTTAAAGCCAACTATTATACTGTTCCACCCGGTGAGACAAGCAAAAGCATTGAGCATGTGGCTAGGATCTACGATTTTCTCGTAGGGCACCGTGTAGAAAGGAAAGATGTAATAGTAGCACTAGGTGGTGGCATGATTGGAGACCTTGCCGGCTTTGTGGCAGCTACTTTTCTCAGGGGTTTGTCGCTGGTACATATTCCCACCAGTCTGGTGGCCATGGCAGATGCTAGTATAGGTGGCAAGGTTGCTGTGAACCATCCAAAGGGCAAGAATTTGATAGGTGCTTTTTACCAACCTCGACTTGTTCTGGCTGATGTTAGAACGCTTGAAACGTTACCAAAACGGGAGTTGGTTTCAGGTTGGTCTGAGGTAATTAAACATGGCCTCGTTCTTGATGCTGGCCTTTTGGCGTTTCTTGAGTCCAATGTTGACAAACTAACCTCACTGACTCCAGATGCTGTTTCCAAGGCTGTTTCCTGGAGTATGAGAAGCAAAGCGGAAGTTGTTACCCAAGATGAAAAGGAAACTGGGAAACGAATCGTGCTAAATTACGGGCACACAATAGGCCATGGTATAGAAGCCGCTACAAAGTTTGAGCGATTTCTACATGGTGAGGCGGTAGCAATAGGGATGGTAGGAGCAGCCAAGCTAAGTAACCGTCTTGGGCACCTGTCCCAACATGGTGTTGCGCGCCATGAGGAAATCTTACGGAAGTATGGTTTGCCTACTAACTGCTCTGGGTTAAAATTAGAAGATGTCCTTGCTGCTATGAAATCTGATAAGAAAATCCGTAGCAAGGCAATTCGTTGGGTCCTACTTGAAGACATTGGCAGAGTTATGGTGAAGGACGATGTACCATGGGAGCAAGTCGTCAAAACAGCCCAAGAGGTGATAGTGGCTTGAGCATCGTATTTAAGAGACAGTATTTCATATGGGACTATGTAAGCATCTTAAAACCTAAGGAGACCTCCCTCCTTGTATTCATTGGGGCTTGTTCTGGGTTAATCGCATCAGGTGGTCTGCCGTCCGGTTCCTTCGGCCTATTGTTGATCACCCTGATTCTGGGGAGTGCTGGCTCAAATGGGCTGACCAACTATCTTGATAGGGATGTCGATGCTAAGATGGTGAGAACAATGGGCAGGGCACTAGCTGCTGGGCGTATCAGCCCTCCACGAAAAGCCTTGCCGCTTATCATCGGACTGATAATTGGCGGCCTCGCATTAGCCTGGGTATTGCACCCACTTTGCTTTGTGTTTGGTCTAATAGGCGTCATTGCGTCAGGGGTGTGGCGAAAGACTCTAACATGCACTTTCTTGGGTATCATCGCTGGCTGTAGCCCGGTGCTTATCGGCTGGTTTGCCATGAAACCGGTATTTGATACCCAAATTCTTTTCCTCTGTCTATTGGTTGCTATCTGGACGCCTGTTCATGTTTGGAGCGTCATGATTGCTAACAGAACAGACTATCTGAGGACTGGATTAAGCTATTTCCCGTTGAATCTATCAGACAAAGCAGTGGTGAGGATGCTGTTTATCTTGTCCATTTGCTTATACCTGACATCCCTTTCACTTTATGTAGTAGGACATTTCCACCTACTGTACTTGGTTATGTCGAGTGTGCTTGGCTTGCTCATGCTCTCTGCCAATGCTATTTTGCTGCACTCAACAACATCAGATGCTGCGTGGAGAGTCTATAAGCTCTCAGCCTTCCCTTATTTAGGCATCATTTTTTTGAGCATGGCCCTGGATATTCTGCTGAGCTAGAATGGACAGAAACCTTCGGGAAACCATGGAAGCCATTTTCCACCCTAATGCAATTGCTGTTGCAGGGGCATCAGAAGCACCCTCGTCGTTTGGTTATCACTTTATACGCCATCTTCTGGATTATGGCTATCCGGGGCACATCTATCCTGTAAATCCCAACAAAGAGATTATCCTCGGACTAAAAGCATATCAAAACCTGGGCAGCATCCCAGACACTGTTGATTACGTAATTTGTTGCCTTCCCGCCTCTAAGGTTGTGGATTTACTTTTGGAATGCCCAGCTAAAGGAGTGAAGGTAGTCCACCTGTTGGCAGCAGGGTTGAGCGAGACAGGTCGACAGGAAGGGAGAGAACTCGAGGCCGGGATTCTCCACACAGCCAAGGGATTGGGGGTTAGATTGGTTGGCCCGAACTGCTTGGGGATATACTATCCTAAAGGTGGCATGGCAAGTACATATGGGTTGCCGCAGAAACCAGGGACTATTTCTGCTGTTTTTCAAAGCGGTGGTGCCTCACAATTACTTGTCCGCTCCGGGGAATTGCATGGCCTCCGCTTCAGCAAAGTGATTAGCTATGGCAATGCTCTCGATTTAGACGAGAGCGATTTTTTGGATTATCTTGCTGAAGACGAAGAGACCAGGGTGGTAGCCGCTTATTTTGAGGGAATCAAGGACGGTCAGAGATTTCTTAGGGCACTGACGAATGCAGCACAGGCTAAACCCGTGATAGCCATTAAAGGTGGACGCAGCTTGGCAGGTGCTAAAGCTGCCGCTTCACATACTGCCGCAATTGCAGGTTCAGAGGTAGTTTGGCGGTCTGTACTCAAAAAAACCGGGGTCGCTGTGGTTCATGACCTTGATGAAATGGCTGATACTCTGGTAGCTTTTTCCCTAATGCCCGGAATCAAAGGAAACAAGGCTGGCATAATGACCATTGCTGGTGGCGGGCTATGTGTGATGGCAGCAGATATCTGTGAGAACGCCGGATTGAGCGTGCCACGGCTGCCAGATGACATCAAGAACGTGCTCAAGGCAAGGGCACCCGGAATATGGGATTGGATAGGCAATCCAATTGATGCATCTCTCATAGTAGCCGGTGCGTCATCATCATTTTTTGACCTCGCAAAAGAGATGGCGAGCATTCTATCGAAAAGTCCAGCTTTCGATTTCGTACTTGTTGAGTTGACCGATGATAACCCGTTTCCGAACGAAGCATGGGGAGAGATTGTCTGTGCTCAAACCGATGCTATCATTAAGCTGCACAAAGAAAATCTGAAACCGCTCGCGGTTGCTGTCAGCGGCGGAACATTCGGCAATCACGTTTCCAAATATAAACGCTGGGATATATTAGGTGCTCAGAAGGCAAAACTGGTCGAAGCGGGAGTTCCAACTTTTTCTTCGATGGCCGAGGCAGCTTCGGCAATTCGTCATTATGCTGATTACTGCTCCTTCAGTTTGACTAGATGATCACCATTCTTGCTTTTGTGAATTGTACTGGTATTTAATACTGGAGGCCAGACATTAGCAAGAGTTTTCAGGTAAAGCAGGGCTACCAAGGTACCAATGCTCGGTTAGGTGGGCTTACGACATCACATGGAGTTATACAGACACCAGCATTTATGCCAGTGGGGAGCCAGGGTACTGTCAAGGCATTGTCACCCGATGATTTGAGAGATGCAGGGGTTAGCATCGTCCTTTGTAATGCTTATCACCTTTATCTCAGGCCTGGTGTGGAAGTGGTTGAGCGACTGGGTGGACTGCATAAATATATGGGCTGGAAAGGTCCCATTCTGACTGACAGCGGGGGCTACCAGATTTTCAGTCTGGCTCGTCTTTCTAGCGTAGCAGATGAAGGGGTTGTTTTCCGTTCTCATATTGATGGAGGTGAACATCGGCTTACCCCTGCTCTGGCAGTTGAAATCCAGAAGAGACTTGGGGCAGACATGATAATGGTTTTAGACGAATGTGTGCCTCACGATGCAAGTAGGGCAAGGGTTGAGCAAGCGCTAGAGAGAACCTCTTACTGGGCAGAAGCTTCAAGGGGATGTTGCCAAGACTCCGGGCAACTTATCTTTGGCATAGTGCAAGGTGGCCTGTTTGCTGATTTGCGGCGTAGGTCGGCTAAAGATATTATCTCTTTGGGTTTTGATGGCTATGCCATAGGTGGCCTGAGCATAGGTGAACCCAAAGTGGCAACCTGGTCAATGGTAGATGAAACGGTGGGCTGCTTACCCAAAGACAAACCAAGATATTTGATGGGAGTGGGGTCGCCAGAAGACATTGTCGAAGGGATTGATAGAGGGGTAGACCTTTTCGATAGCGCCTTGCCGACTCGTGTAGCGCGTAATGGTGGTCTTTTTACCGTGAGAGGAAGACGCAACATAAGAAAGGCTACCTATAAGATGGAGAAGGAGGCTGTTGACATTGGGTGTGATTGCTATACCTGCCAGAATTTCTCGGCTTCCTACCTGCATCATCTCTTTCGATGTGAAGAGCTACTAGCCTATCGCCTAGCTACCATGCATAACCTTAGGTTCATTGTCAGGTTGCTGGAACAGGCACATGTTGCTATTAAGGACGGCACATACCAAGTTTTCAAACGCGAGTTTCTTAAAGGATATCAGGTAACAGAAGAGGAGGTCAGGTTAGCGCAAAAGAAGAAGTGGCTGAGCAAATCAGCGCATCATGATGCAAGAGGCAACATTGCTTGCCTGTGATTTCCTGAGTTTTTCTACTTTCCCATTAGCTTGCGCAGCTGTTCAATGAACTCCATTGCATCCTTTGCCCTCTGTGTTAATGCCGGGTCATTTGAGAGTGCTATTGCTTTTGCATAGTCTGACAACGCCAAATTACATTCGCCCGCCTGTGATTGAACAGTGCTGGGGATAGCAGCAGAAGGCTCGATAATCTTTGTGTAGTCGGTAATTACGTGGTCCCACTGTGCTTTCATACCGTATGCCCATTTCTTGTTCCAGCGGCTTCTATCCAAAGCAGGGTCAATAG
This sequence comes from Chloroflexota bacterium, assembly GCA_016875925.1. Lineage (GTDB taxonomy): Bacteria > Chloroflexota > Dehalococcoidia > GIF9 > UBA5629 > VGOF01. Next base: position 10,424 of record VGOO01000012.1, on the reverse strand, counting down.
ATATAGCCTTGTCGTAGTCAGCGATGGCCATATCCCACTGCGCTTTCTTGGCGTAGGCGAAACCACGGTTGCAGTGGGCTGCAGCTATGTTTGGGGCTTGTTCTACCGAGTTTTGGATGTCTGGTGCGATGGCAAAGTCCCATTGGTATTGCATGGTGTAGTACCAACCTTTGCCAATGTATGCCCTGGCAAGGCCGCTGTCGCTTTCAAACAGCTTGTACAGGTCGCTCGAGTCGGAAATATCCCACTGCGCTCTCTTAAGTTGTGCCCAACCTCGTCCGTTGTAAGCTCTTACTAATTTGTCATCCAACTCAATGGCTTTGCTGAAATCAGAAATGGCAAAGCCAATTGCGCCATTCCCCAGATGTGCCCAACCTTGATAGTGGTAGGCATCTGCATATTTTGGGTCAATTTCAATGGCTTTGGAGAAATCGGAAATTGCTCGATGGTATTGGCACATTCTAAATAGTGCTTTGCCACGTAGCCAGTAGACTTGAGCGGAAAGCGGGTCTATACCCAGGGCTTTGGTGTACTCGTCTATGGCATAGTTGTAATTCCCTTGCTCATAGTGGGTATTGCCTTGCTCCACGTGTTCGGCTGCTAATTCTGTCGGTAGTGCTTGGGGTGCAGCAGTACATGCAGCAAGCAGTGGTAAAGTCAGGCTGACAAGCAGCACGGTGGGGATTATGTTTCTCATTTTACGGTTCCCTTTCTGACTGAATATCGTGTCCATTATACATCTGCTGTGCCTGAACAGAAAGCCTTTGTGATGTAGACATGGCTACTCGATTGATGCTATAGCGGGTAGTCTCGATAGGTTCCTGTATAACCTTTATGTTTCCAAGCCTGTGGCAGCTTGCGTGAGTGTGTTTTGGTATCGCAGCTAAATTGAATGTAAAGCTAGCTTAAGCTATAATTCTGAAGATTTTCAGGAGGCCAATTTGCTGAAAGACCATAGCTGTGGCGAGCTAAGAAAAGCACATCTCGGCAAGCGTGTGGAGTTGGCCGGATGGGTTCATCGACGTCGTGACCATGGCGGTTTGATATTTATTGATTTGCGAGATCGAGAGGGGATAGTCCAGGTAGTTTTCAACCCCGAAATCTCAAGGAAAGCTCATGAACTGGGCAATACTCTCCGCAACGAATATGTGATCAACGTTGTTGGTGAGGTTGCATGTCGTCCTCCTGGTACCGAGAATCTCAGTTTGCCCACAGGCGAAGTAGAGGTGATTTGCACCGACCTTAAGCTTCTTAATACGTCGCGGACACCGCCATTCTACATCAACGAGAATGTCGAGGTTGACGAAAACCTGTTCCTGAAGTATCGGTATCTGCATCTCAGGCGTCCTAACATGCGGGACAACATCATTCTGCGCCACAAAGTGGTGAAATTTATGCGAGATTTCCTGGATGCCAAAGGTTTCGTGGAAATCGAAACGCCTATCCTGATGAAAAGCACTCCGGAGGGAGCGCGTGATTATCTCGTTCCCAGCCGTATCTATCCCGGTAGGTTTTATGCGCTGCCGCAATCACCGCAACAGTTAAAACAGTTGCTGATGGTGGCAGGCTTTGAGAAATATTACCAGATAGCTCGCTGCTTTCGAGATGAAGACCTCCGCGCTGATCGCCAGCCTGAATTTACCCAGCTCGATTTAGAAATGAGCTTTGTTGAAGAGGAGGATATTCTGAGCCTTCTCGAAGAGATGTTCACTGTTTTGGTGGAGACAATCAAGCCTGACATGAAAGTGCTGAAGCCGTTCGTTCGGCTTTCTTACGCTGAGAGCATAGAGCGATATGGGACCGACAAGCCAGATATTCGGTTCGGTTTGGAGCTGCGGGATTTGTCTGATATTGTCGCCGATTCTGATTTTACTGTTTTTCGCTCTTCCATTCAGAATGGAGGCAGGGTGAGAGGGATTTGCTTGCCTGGCTGTGCCAGCTATTCACACAAGCAGCTTGACGAATTAACCGAGCTAGCGAGGAGTTACGGAGCCAAGGGGTTAATAACAATGGCACTGCCGTCAGAGAAAAATCTTGACATAGAGCAGTTGACTGCTGACAGGGTGAAATCGGTGGTTGCCAAGTATTTAACTGATGAGCAGGTCAGAAAGATATTGAGGCGGTTTGAGGCCAAATCAGACGCTCTCATTTTGATAGTAGCAGGCGATTCCAAGATGGTGGATAAAGTATTAGATGAGCTGCGGAGAGAGATGGGGCATCGGCTCAACATGAGCGACTCTAATTCGTTAGCCTTTGTTTTCATCCTTGGCTATCCATTGCTTGAGTGGAACGATGAGACGAAATTATGGGAGCCGATGCATCATCCATTCACAGCACCCTATGACGATGATATTCCCCTTCTGGATACGAATCCCGGAAAGGTGCGAGCTCGTCATTATGATATTGTGTGCAATGGCTACGAATTATCAAGCGGAAGCATCAGGATTCATGACCGCTCGCTTCAAGAGAAGATATTTCGCCTGCTTGGTTACAGCAGTGATGAGATTAGTGCACGTTTCGGCCATTTCCTAGAAGCTCTGGATTATGGAGCGCCACCTCATGGTGGCATTGCCCCAGGCATCGACCGTTTTGTGATGCTGCTGGCAGGCGCCGCTAATATAAGAGATGTGATCGCATTCCCGAAGAATCAGAATGCCGTCGATGTCATGAGCGATGCTCCATCGCCTGTTCCTCAGCAGCAGCTTGATGAACTAAGTCTGCGGCTGAAAGAAGAAGCGTTAGCGGACGTTAAACCGCAAACAAATCCCTAGATAATCATTATTCGTGGATTGTGAAATGAAAGTATCGTCGGAACCAATGGAAAACAGCCAGGTAGCGCTAAGGGTGGAAATGGAGAAGTTAGAGGTTGAAAAATACCTGGAAAAGGCATATCTCAGTATTGCTAGACGGGTGACTGTTCCCGGCTTCCGCAAGGGGAAAGCCCCGAAATCTGTTATGGAACGCCATGTGGGGAAGGAAACTATCTTGCAAGAGGCTCTGGAACAGATGATATCCAAAGCCTATGAAGAGGCATTGGGCAGCCAGAATATCGAGGCAATTGATAGACCCGAAATTGAGCTTCTTCAGACTGAGCCCGTTGTATTCAAGGCCATTGTGCCTATTAAGCCTACTGTCAAACTCGGTAACTACAAGAAAACCAAAATCAAGCCCAAGCCCGTAGAAGTAAATGAAAAGGATGTGGAGGCTACTATTGAGCAACTTCGCCGTCAACATGCCACCTTAGTGCCCGTGGAACGTTCGGTCCAGTTCGGAGACTTAGTGACCATAGATGTTGAGGGCAAAAGGGAAGGCGAGCCATTTCCTATCGGCAAAGGCGTTGTCTATGAAGTTAACAAGGATTCTCGTTTGCCGCTGCCAGGATTTGCCGAGAACCTTGTGGGTTTAGATAAAGACAAAGATAAGAGCTTTGTGCTCTGCTACCCCGCCGACCACGAAATCGCCGAGTTGGCTGGCAAGGAATATGAGTTTAAGGTTTTGGTGGCGGAAATAAAGGAAAAACAGCTACCTGAAGCTAACGATGATTTTGCTAAAGGCCTGGGGCTGGATGACTTAGCTTCGCTACGTGAGCAGATATTGAACGGGCTAAAGCAAGGGGCTGATGAAAAGGCACGGCTGGAGTTGGAACAAAAGGCGACAGATGCCTTGGTAGAATCCAGTAAGGTAGAATACCCACCAATCTTGGTGGAAAGAGCTATTGATAGATTGCTGAGCGAGGAAGCGGAGAATTTCCGTGATGGTTTCGAGGGGCTGGAGAGGTACCTGGCGAGCCTTAATAAGTCAATGGAGACGCATCGCGGTGAATTAAAGCCAATTGCGGAAAAGAGGGTCGTACGGACTCTGGTTCTGGAGAAAGTTGCCGAGGAAGAAGCTATCGAGGTCGAAGAGGTTGAAGTGGATGCGGAGATAGATAAGATGTCACAAGGCTCAGGTGAACAGGCTGAGAATATGAAGAAGGTATTCAACTTGCCACAAGCTCGGGATTCCATTAAGCGATTTCTGAAGAGTAAAAAGGCTGTGGAGTGTTTGGTTAAGATAGCCACAAACTCTGCTTGATTATTCTATCCTAGGGAGGAGTAGAAAGATGAAACACTTGCCGGAAAACATTATACCGATGGTGATTGAGAGTGGCGCAAGGGGTGAGCGTGCCTTCGACATCTATTCGTTGCTGTTGAAAGAGCGGATCATTTTCTTGGGTACTCCAATCAATGACCAGGTAGCCAATCTTATTATTGCCCAACTGCTTTATCTGGACCATGAGGACCCTGAGAAGGATATAAACCTCTATATTCATTGCCCAGGAGGGATTATCAGTGCTGGCCTTGCTATCTATGACACCATGCAACTGGTGAGACCTGACGTATCCACTATCTGCGTGGGGTTAGCGGCGAGTATGGGCACGTTGATTCTAGCAGCCGGAGCGAAGGGCAAGCGCTACGCATTACCCAACTCCACGATTCACATGCACCAGGCTGTTGGGGGTGCTCAGGGTCAGGCTGCGGATATCGAGATTGCGGCTCGCGAGATTATGAGACTGCAGGACTTAATCCGAAATGTCCTGGTCAAGCATACCGGGCAGCCCTTGGACAAAATTATTCACGACACCGACCGTGATTTCTACCTCAATGCCGAGCAAGCCGTGGAATATGGCCTCATTGACGAGATTCTAGGAAAACAACCAGCCAGAGAACAGAAGAAATAGATTTCAAAAATCAATGGTTAGGTGATTGCCAGGCAAGTTTAATCCATGATGTATCCGTGACGCGCTAATTTTTTGCCGTCTATATAGACCTTTCTTCCGTCTACCTCTACCCGGCCTTGCGCTATCAAATCATGGACGGCAAAGGGATATATTTCCCAGTCACCGGCAACCTTGAGTTTATCTTGCAGGACTTCACATATGTGCTCCATTGTTTCGAATAACTCAACCCCGGCTGCTGCCTTAAAATCTTCAAAGGTTTTTATGCCGCGTGTTTTGGCAAAGGTAGTTATTCTATTTAATCCTTCCTCCAAACCTGATTCTGACTGGCGGAGTACATCGGATATATAGAGCGCCCTCGATTGCACTAATACAGGTCCGGTATCTTCCCCTTTGTCGACGAGAAACAAAGTAGACCTTATGAATTCATCCCCAGCTAATATGGCTTTAGCCGACGGTATCCAGTGCAAGCCGTCGTAGCCTTTGGTTGTGTCACCCGGATGAATATTAAGTATCCTTGGATAGTACTTGTTGACCATCCAATCAGTTAGCCACTGGTCATAGCCAGCAAGACATATAAGATCAGGCTCCCCACCAGCTGTTATTTCTATTAATCTGCTTGCTTCCCTTTCAAAGTCTACTCGTGCTGGATGGTTTCTGGGGATATGTGATGGGCCGAATTTTCCTCTAGCATCTTCGAGAAAAGGTATGTGGCTGAGTTCAATTACAGGATGTTCATTCTCCTTTGCTATTGTTACTCCAGCACAGCCTGGTCTATTTGTGAATACAATGTAATTATGGCTACGGTCCCTCGCAACTATTTCTCTATAGTTGGTGCCTGAGCCAGAAATAAAACACACGATCGACATGTTTTTTCCAGACTTCTTGGGGTCGTAGATTAATCGTCTCATGCATGCAGCCGGCTTCGCGTATCTTGGTGATCGCACCATTCTCGGGCATTTTGGAAAAGCATTAGCCAAGGTGAAGCCCACAGGAGGTAATCACCGACTTGGAATTTCCACTTGCTGGATTTCCATTTCTCAGGCACCCATGGCCACTGCCAAAGCAAAAATGACCGCTCGGGATGCGGCATCATCGCTAGATGTCTGCCATCTGGTGAACAGAATGCGGTAATGCCCAAAGGCGAGCCATTAGGATTAAATCGATATTCTTCTGTTGGCTTTCCCTTGTCATCAACGTAGGCGATAGGGGTCAGATGTTGCTGTCTAGCATTGTGTAGTATTTTCTCATTTGGGCAAAATAGACGACCACCGCCATGGGCTGACCATATGCCCAAGATTGACCCGCCCATGTCTTTCAGCATTATTGAAGGACTTTCGGAAATCCTGACCGTTCCCCAATGAGATTCGAATCTCTGTGAGTGATTTTGGATAAATCTGGGTTGTTCTCTTTCGTCAATCCCTTGCCAGGGAACTATTCCCAGAAATGCCATCAACTGGCATCCGTTGCAAACACCAAGTGAAAAGGTGTCCTGTCGATTGAAGAAATCATCAAATGCCTTTCGAAGCTTCGAGTTGAATCTGATGATGCCCGCCCAACCCTTAGCTGGGTCCAAAACATCGGCATATGAGAACCCGCCAACAAATACAATCCCCCGAAATTGATTTAGAGAGATTCTCTCTTCAAGTAAATCGGTCATCGTTACATCCCATGGTTCGAAGCCGGCCCAAAAGAATGCCGATGTCATTTCACGGTCACCATTACTGCCTTCTTCGCGTATAATCGCAACCTTAGGTTTATTTGTCTGGAGTATTGATTGGAGGGATGTTGCTTCGGGTTGAAAAGTCAGGTCATATCGAAGACCGGGCCGCTTGTGATGCCGTGCTTGCTCTCCGGCTACTACAGGATTCATCTGCTCGGCTTCAAGTCTGTCGCTTGTGGCTTCCCACCATGATATAAGCGTTGGAGTATCAACGTCGAACACGATTTTATCGCGGTGGCTAATGATTACCCGTTCTCCCTTCGTCGTGTGTCCCAGAACAAGGAACGAAACGCTGTATTCTTCCAGGATACCGCGAATTGTGCTTTCGTTGGATGGCAGATATTCCAAAACCACTCCTAGTTCCTCAGAAAAAAGCAGCGGAATTGCTTCCTCTTCATCACTCAGTTTAATCAACATCCCGCAGTTGCCGGATATGGCCATTTCCGTCAAAGTAGTTATTAGACCACCATCACTTCTATCATGACATGCGAGAATTAAGCCTTTGTCTACCATTCTTTGGACTGATTTAAACGCGTTTATGAGAAGAGCTGGATTATCCACATCAGGTGAATCATCCCCGGTCTGGCTAAAGGCCTGAGCCAGGGCAGAACCTCCGAGACGGTTCTTCCCCTCGCCCAGATCTATGAAAGCTAGCTTGCTTTGACCTGGTTTTTTAACATCAGGAGTTGCTTTCTTAGAAATGTCTGGCATTGTTGCATAACCAGAGATGACTACTTCGCCTGGTGCCTTTACACTCTCGGTGCCAACCATGGCAGCCATCGATATGCTATCCTTGCCTCCATCAGCGGCAATACCTAGTTTTGTCATTAGTTCGCCGATTGCCACTGCGGCATTGTAAATCGTTGACCCTTCACCAGGAAGTTTGGCTGCCCACATCCAGTTGACCGAACATTTGATATGGCTTAAGTCGCTAATCTTAGCTGAAACCATATTGGTCAGCATTTCACCAACTGCCATTCTGGCGCCGGCCCTTTCATTAACGAGTATTTTGATAGGTTGTTCACCGATGGCCAGCGCCACGCCGGTCAGCCCAAAGTGGCTCTGTGTAACTATCGCTACATCAGAAACCGGCAGTTGGAGAGGGCCACAGCATTGCTGCTGGGCGATTAATCCAGTCACGCTCCTATCCACCTTGCGTACTAGAAATCCCTTTGAGCCAACAGAGGGTAACCGAAAAATTAGTTGCAGCGCCTCGATAATAGTTAATTTACTAGGCAATTGCAGTGGCTTCAGCGTTTTGTGACTTCTCTGGGAAACAAATGTTTTTTGAGGCATCTCCCCTAGGATTTTGTTCAAAGGCAGGTTTACTGGATGGGAACAGTCAGCATCATCATAAACCACTATCCGCCCATCCCCTGTTATTTCGCCTAAGACTTCACAATTGACCTTTTCTCGTTGACAGATTTCCAATAGCTCATTATTCCTATCTGCGTGAACTAAAAAGGCACAGCGCTCCTGATATTCAGCACACCATATTTCGACAACAGCCATAGATGGGTCACCAAGTTTGATATTCCGTATTTTGATAACTCCACCGGCCGAATTTATTATTTCTGACAAAACATTCGCCGGCCCACCAGCCCCCTGGTCGTGAGCAGTCAAGAGCGGATTACTATTGCCCATCTCCACGCAGGTTCTGATTACCCTATTTAGTTTATTCTCCATTTCGGCGTTTCCACGTTGGACTGCGTTGAAATCTAGTTCGGCGATATTTTCACCTTGTATCATGCTTGAAGCTGATCCACCACCCATGCCAATTCGATAAGCTGGCCCACCGACCTGAACAATGAGCATTTCTTTCCTAGGTTCCTCTTTTGTGATGTGAAGTTCGTCGATTTGTCCCACGCCACCTGTAAACATGATCGGTTTGATCCAGCCGCGACGTTCGCCATTTGGTAATACCTGCTCAAAGGTTCTAATAAAACCTTGAATTATTGGCTCGCCGAATTTATTGCCATAATCTGACGCGCCATTACTCGCTTGTACCAGGATCTCCAATGGTGGGGATAGCTCAAAAGGATAGGCAAGTCCAACTGGTTCGCCGGGTATGTTGTAGTCAGGTATGTGCAGAGCTGCGGTGCAATAGCCAGCGGTACCTGCAATTACCAGGGCACCCCTTCCAGTAGCCTGGACATCACGAATCCTCCCACCAGTTCCAGTCGTTGCTCCTTGGAATGGTTGGACACCACTAGGATAGTTGTGTGTCTCAGCAGTAAAGACAATGTGATAGGTACATGATTTGGGAACAAACGGTGAGCATACCCCCGGTCCTTGAGGAATTACAGTCCAGATTTTATAACCTTGGATTGCACTGGAATTATCACTAAAGGCTATAACACTGTTTGCCTGGTTGGCAATCAGAGGTGATTTAATAATCTGGAGTATAGTATCAGAGACTTCGCTGCCATCGATTATTAACTTACCCTTGAAGAACCAGTGTCGTGCATGCTCACTGTTATTATTGCCGAGCATGAATAGTTCTACATTAGTAGGGTCTCTACGCAAGATCTTTACAAAAAGATTTGTATAATATTCCATGTCCCATTCGTCCATACCCAGCCCATTCTCACGGTTGAATTTTCTAAACTCATTGAGCCCGCCTGCTGATAGTGGAACAGTATAAGTTTTTTCCGGCAAGGTTCTCGTTGTAAACGATTTTATGGGTTCAGGGTAGAGGCATTCAGTCATCCTGTCATGATTCTGAGCAATGAAACTGGCCTTATCGATTCCCTTTGGCAGTAGGTATCGTCTTGAACATTCCACACGGCCGACCTTCTTGAGTCCGCAGGCATGGCAAATGGCAACAGCATTGGTTGAATACGCTGTCTCGAAATTCAGGCGGGGACCGATTTCAACTACATCGTTGTCTGAGTTGAAAAAAGACTTCTCTGCAAAATTTTCTGTCTCGAATGTTTCAGCGAGCAGCCATTGTAGTATTCTCGATTCCTCAGTAGTAAGTGGTGATGAGATTTCAACATTAAAGCAATATTCAAAATCTGCACTCATTTTCCGATAAAAATGTTTAACTGCCTGCATAATCTGGCCTACTTACAAAGCGCTACCCAGTCATACTCCAAAATGTGAGTGGAATGTTCCGATTCGGGCCTCCATTCATAGACGAAGTACCTGTTTCTTTAGAAGAAGCTTTTAGTTAGCCTAGCCCACGTGCTGGCGAAGTGAACTAAAGGACTTGATTTACGTCCCATAATCTTCCCCTTGGCCAGAGAGGATAGGAACGTCTCTTTGTCATTGAAGTCAGGCATTTCAACGTAGGCCTTACCAATCTCCGCAGGTGTGTGAGCATCGCTTCCTGCACTGACTGGCTTGCCAAATTTTTCTGCCAATTTCTTGGCTTTGGCCGAGTTGTGGGGAGAAAAACTTCGCGAGTTAAAGACCTCGATGATATCTACTTGTGGCATGATGGCTGCAAAAGCCTCATTGCGGAAGGCAGATAGTCTAAAATTATCATAAGGGTGTGGGATGCACACCAGTCCTTGCTGAGCCTTTATCCGTGAGATTGCTTCTTCGATGGTCAACTTGCTGGGTATTTCCTCTGTGAGAAACATGCCTATGACCTCGCCGCAGGTTGTCAAAACCTCCTCAGCCACAATGATTTGGAAAGGTGCCATTTCCTTGAGACGCACAGCTCCTGCCATGGTATTATGGTCAGCTATAGCCAAACAGTTAATTCCCACTTGAAGGCAATGCTCGACTATCCGCTCCAGAGATGCCTTTGAATCCATAGAATAGCCGGTGTGGACATGCAAGTCTGCTTTTATCAAAGGATCAGTTTTTCCTCTCTAAATATTGACCTGTACGCGTGTCCACTTTGATAGTATCACCAGTATTTATGAAAAATGGGACTTGAATGGTTATGCCTGTTTCTAGTTTAGCAGGTTTGCTGCCAGCACTGGCTGTATCGCCTTTAAACCCAGGGCCTGTTTCAGCCACTTTCAACTCCAC
>VGOO01000011.1 GCA_016875925.1 Chloroflexota bacterium | reverse complement strand
AATGTGGCACTTTTGGGAGGGGGTGGTGGGCCCAGTGTACTTATTACCGACCAGTTTGAGAGGTATGGGCTGAAAGTACCGCGGCTACCTGAGGATATAAGGCTGAAGATACGTGAATATTCGCAAGCTGCAGGGAATATGCTGAGGAACCCCATAGACTACGGGCAGAACATGTGGGAAGCTGGCAAGTTTAGCAAAACCCTGAACATTGTCAACAGATGGGCTGACGTTGACTTCATAACCATATATTTGGGGGCAGGCATGATGCCACCTGAAATGATGCCGATGATGGCTGGACTTATCCAGGATGTGCTGGAACTTACGAGGGATGCGTCTAAGCCTCTGGCTATGGTATTTGTGCCTTCTATTGTACCTCGCGAAGCTGATGTTGCCTTTCCAATTATAAAGAAGCTCGTTTCCCTCAAATGCCCTGTCTTCTACTCATTTGAAGGCGCTGCCAAAGCTATCAGTGCAGTGCTGAGCCATGACGGGCAAAGGCTGGCCAGGCTCAGGGCATAATAGCCTTTTCGCAGTTCTGGCTCCTGTCAGGCTCTATTGATTTTGTGGTTTTTGAATAATTAATGGAATAGCTCTTTGAACATGTCCTCGTAGACGGTGGGCACAGTGCCCAGAAGCTGGCCTCCGTCAACAACGATGCAGGAGCCGGTCATATAGCTTGAAGCGTCAGATGCCATAAATATCATTGCTCCAACCATCTCGTCGGGTTCGGCAACGCGCGCCATTGGTGTCAGCTTTGCCAGGAAGTCTTTCTGTGCCTTGGCCACATCTTCAGGCATGCCGAACCAGTGGGAGTCGAGCAGCTTGGTGCTCACGGCGCCGGGTGCAATGGCATTGACCCTTATGTTGTACTCTGCCAGCTCCAGAGCCAGGGACTTGGTAACCATCAAGATAGCTGTCTTGGCAATGGAGTAAATGCCCACACGGTATTCCGGCTTGAATGCGTCAACCGAGGACACGTTTATTATCTTGCCGCCGCCGTGCTCTTTCATAATCTTAGCCACTGCCTGGCTCAGGAAGTAAACGCCCTTGACATTGAGATTCATGATGGTGTCCCAGAGGCGTTCCTCTGCGTCCAGGGGGGAGGCCATAGCCGGGCTGGCGGCAGCGTTGTTGACCAGAATGTCGATTTTGCCGAATTTGGCTACAGCGGTATCGACCAGGCTGCGGATTTCCTCTATCTTGCCGATGTGAGCCGCCACTGGCAATGCCTTTCTGCCCTTAGCCCTGATTTCCTCGGCTACTTTTTCCAGGTCTGGCTGCCTACGGCTGGCGATTACTACGTCCGCTCCGGCATCGGCGAATCCCAGAGCGGTGGCACGACCGATGCCGCGGCTGGCACCGGTGACCAATGCCACTTTGCCTTCCAGAGAAAAACGCGAAAGATTTACCATGTTTGCTCCTTTTATTTATCGCACGGTTATGTTGGCCTATTTAGCTCCGGCGTATAGCACGGCCAATATGCGGGCTTTGCTGCTGCCTTTGGCTTTCACCAGGTGGGGCTGGTTGGAGTCATAGTAAACGGCATCTCCGGGTTGCAAGAACTCCGCCTGGTTTCCCACCTGTACCTTTATCTCCCCTTCCAGCACGAAAATGAACTCCTGGCCATCGTGGTTGGAGAATTCTTCGGCTTCTGTGGGCATCAAAGTGACGATGAAAGGTTCCATAAGGCGGTTGGCTTTTTCTGGAGCCAGTGATTCGTAAGAATATCCGTACTGCTGGCTTTTCTTCTGCCCGTGGCGAGCCACAGCCTGGCGCTGGTCTTTGCGCACCACGGTAATAGGCTTGTCCACGCCGGGCGAGATGAAATAGCCCATCTTCATGTCCAATGCTTTGCCCAGCCGAATCAACTGACCCAATGGCGGCGCAATCTTGTTTGCCTCTATTTGCTTGAGCGTGGCTACGTCTATGCCGGTGCGGCTGCTGATGTCCGCCACCGTAAGCTCACGCATTTCGCGGGCGGCTTTGATTCTATCGCCAAGTTGCCCCTTGGCTATCGGCGGGGCTTCGGCTGGCTTGACCTGGGACACGTCAGTCAACAGGTCTTCATGACCTGTGCGTCTCTTCTTAGTTGCTGGTTTAGCCTTCTTCGTCTCTTTTTTCATAGTGTCCCTCCTAGATTGCCCTGCCAGCCACGCCGATGTGACGGGCGATGACGATTCTCAGTATCTCTGAAGTTCCTTCGCCGATTTCGAGTAGCCTCTGGTCTCGATAGAATCTTTCTATTCGGAAGTCCTTCATCAGGCCGTAGCCGCCGTGTAGCTGCACTGCCTGGTGGACGCAGCGGCGCATTACCTCGGAGCAGAACAGCTTAGCCATGGCTGCCTCTTTGGTTATGCGGCGGTCCTGCTCCCTGAGCCAGCAGGCTTTGTACAGGAAATTACGTGCCATCTCTATTTCCAGCGCCATATCGGCGAGCTTGAAGGCATTGACTTGGAAGGAGCTGATAGGTCTGCCGAACTGCATGCGCGTGTTGGCGTATTCCAGTGCCAGCTCGAAGGCGCCTTGTGACCCCCCCAGCCCCATTGCAGCGATGCTGAGTCGCCCGCCATCGAGTGTGGCAAGCATCTGGTGAAAGCCGTCTCCCCTCTTTCCTAGAAGATTCTCTTTGGGCACGATGCAATCATCGAAGAACAGTTCGCCAGTGTTAGAAGCGCGCCACATCAGCTTCCCTTTCATCTCCTTGGCGGTGAAACCCGGGGCGTCATTGGGGACAATGATGCAGCTAATCTCAGGTTTACCGCCTTCCGGGCGGCCGGTGACGGCCTGCACCACGATAACGCCGGTTAAAGGGCAGGCTGAGTTGGTGATAAAGATTTTTCTGCCGTTGATGATCCAGCTATCCCCCTTAAGCTCGGCTGTGGTCTTGGAGCCGCCGGCATCTGAGCCTGCTTCAGGCTCGGTTAGGCCGAAGGCGGCTAGATACTTCCCAGAACAGAGGTTGGGCAGCCACTCCTTTTTCTGCTTTTCGCTGCCAAAGTAATAGATAGGGCCGATGCCCAGGGAGTTGCCAGCGGCGATGGTGGCGGCATGTGAACCGTCAACCCGTGCCAGTTCTTCCACGACGATAGCATAAGAGATGTAGCCCATGTGGGAGCCGCCGTATTTCTCCGGGACAAAGCAGCCCAACAGGCCGAGGGCGGCCATTTTCTGGGTGAGTTCTACTGAGAACTGCTCTTTTTCGTCCAGCTCACGGGCAACTGGGGCTATCTCGCTTTCGGCAAAGTCACGGACGGCGTGGCGCGTTAAGTTTTGTTCTTCGGTCAAGTCGAAGTCCATATCCTTCCTCCAGACCTGAAATTGCGGACCTGTTCGCGGCTTTTAACGGTGGAAATGGCCCATCGGCCAGAACTTGGCTTGTAGTATATGCCCCTATGATGGCAGCGTCAAGATGGGCACGGATATATTTGCCTTGCCCAGTCAAGCGGAATACAATAAGCCTTTAGATTACGGGACCATGCCAAAGCCGAGAGTAATTTGGTTTCTTGTAGCTGTCTTGCTGTGTGTTCAACCGATTGTCGCTGGGATGGTGCAGTCGGCGCCTGCGGCTGTCAAGGTCAAGGAGTTGAACTTCGTTTTTTCGCATGGAGCGGCTGGCACTGGTTGTGGTACACAGCTGCTGTCTGACCTTATTCTGGAACGGATTCCAGCCTATACCCGTATCTACCAATTGGCCAACCCCGGGGTTAAGGTGCGGGTCAACGTCTTGAATCGTTGCTATCCCAACGATGTAGATGCAGAGACCTGGGCCAGGAGCATTGCTGAGAGTGTTAACCGTTTTCTGCCGGCCAAGCGAAACATGATTATCGTCGGGCATAGCATGGGCGGGAAAGCGGCTCTCTATGGTCTGGCTCACAATGTCGATGGGCTGGCAGACAAGACAGCGCTGGTGGTTACCATTAATACACCGGTGAAGCCACTGGCGCAATACCAAATTGCCGGTGGAGGTTCCTCTGTTGAGTATTGCCGGGCGCGGTGGCTGCGCTCCGACCGCGGTGTCTGCGAATCGGCTGCCTACTATGATAGTTCTGAAGATGGAACTTGGGTGGGACAAAATCGACATTGGTTGGCTTTTGTATCTGCCGAGAGCGCACCGCTGAGCACTCAGTGCGATTTTGGGGGGATTGATACCTACCCCAGAGAGATGGATGATGCTGTAGTCCCGTTATCAGCCCAGTATGCCGATGGAGCGGATGTCATCTACTATGGCCAGTACTACCACAGCGATTTTCACACTTTGAGGGAGCCTGCTGGTCTCATCGCAGATGGGATTCTGACATATATTTTCGGTGGCATCATAAACTGTCCTGTATTGGCAGGGGAGGGTAGTTTGGAACACAGGGCAGCAGGATTTCTGGGAGCAGATTACTGGCAGGATATTGTGGGCGACGTGCTGGGTATCAGCGGTGCGGTTCAGCACAAAAATGAATCCGTGTTCCTGTGGCAGGAGTGGGAAGATATTGTGGAGTATGTACCGCCAACTTACGAGGGAGCCAGGAGAACTAAATTTGAGGCGAGCCTGGCGCAATCTTCAAGCCCATTCGCCCGGATTGAGGAGGTGCGCTGGCTGGAGCCAGATAATCCTGAAGATTTCAGGCTTTATCTGCGAACTCGGGCTGCGCCCAGGCAATCTCTGCGGGTGGACTGGAGCATCTACCGGCAGTACTTGTTGCCCGAGGGACAGCAGCGCAGCCATTTCGAGGTCAGGGTGGTTGCTGGCACGCCGTTGACTGCGGTGTACAAGGCGTCATGGGCTACAGATGACCTGCGAGAACTGGGTATAGTGGTATTTTCAAAAGCAGAGCGACCCTTCCGCTGGTTCCGTGCTGAGTGGAAGGTGTTCCAGGAGGAAAGCAGATATCGGAAGCTGATAGACGAAATCCCGTCGGTTTTTGAGTAGGGCTGCTGCGGTATATTAACGAGATGATCGCACGGGTCAAAGGATGTGTTTTGCTCGTAATTAATGGGCTGCCTATTGACGAGAATAGTCCTATGGCATAACATAGGGCGCAGGATGAAGCTTGGATTATCAATATCCTTGTTAGCCAGAGCATGAGCAAATGCGAGGGAGGGATTGAGAAATGATGTGCCCGAAGTGTCAGACGCAGAATCCCGATACCGCAGAGTATTGCGAGAACTGCGAGGCGAAGCTGGTCAGGAGTTGTCCCAGTTGTGGCCATAGGAATCCCTATAGCTATGTGTTCTGTGGTGAGTGTGGACAGAAGCTGGACGGGACCCAAGTGCCACAGCAACCAGCAACACCAGCCCAAGCGCCGGTTGCCGCGACTGCTTCACAGCCTTCACCCACGGTCAAGTGGGAGGTGATGCCAGTTGCACCGGTTAGAATCTCAACTGGCATTCAGGGGCTTGACCCTTTGATAGGCAGTGGTTTTCCGGCAAACAAGGTCTATTTAGTAAGCGGTGAAGCAGGTACTGGGAAAACTATCTTTGGGCTGCAATTTATTTTTGGTGGTCTTATTTTGGGCGATGGGGGTGTATATGTTTCAGGAGACGAAAAAGCAAATCACATATTCAGCGATGCGTGGTCGCTGGGTTGGGACTTTGCTAGATACGTTGAGTCCAAGAAGCTAGCAATCATGGACGTGTCACCCCGCTTTGCTGACCTGCGTGCAGGTAGAGCAAAGCATATCGATACCCGCGCCTTAGTTAGTGACCTGACGAAGCAGGTGAAGGCAGTGGGTGCGAGGCGAATAGTCATCGATCCTGTAGCACCACTTGTGTACGGAGAACAAAGCTCAATATTCGTTCAGGAGCACATAAGGAATCTGGTGCTGGAGATCGAAGATAGCCTACAGTGCACAACTCTGATTACTTCGGACATAGTGGCGGGGACTCCAAGCCTTTCTCGATATGGAGTTGAGGAGTTTGTCACAGAGGGGGTGATTATACTGGGTATGAGTAAGCAGAATGGGCAGCGCGTTCGCACGCTATCTGTAAGGAAAATGCGCAGTACAGCCGCAGACATCCAAGACCATGTTTTCGATATTCTGCCGCACAGAGGCATCGTGCTTGGCACTTGAGAATGCTTGCCCCGGGTAACAAGATTTAGGTGGCAAGTGTATGTCTGCCAGCAGTTGGCGTGGCTGGAACAGGCTGCACTGTTCCAGCTGCTAGAGATTAGCGCTTGGTGTACTGTGGTGCCTTGCGGGCGCGCTTCAGGCCGTATTTCTTGCGTTCCTTGACTCTGGGGTCACGTGTTAGGAGGCCCTCCTGACGCAGAAGAGGTTTGAACTGCTCTTTGGTGGCGAGCAGGGCACGGGCAATGCCATGGCGGATAGCCCCGGCTTGTCCGCTTATACCACCGCCTGTCACTTTTATTTCAGCATTGTACTTGCCCAGCGTATCAGTAGCAGCGAAGGGCTGCTCTATGTAATTGCGGTGGTCAACCCTGGGAAATACCTGCTCATATGGCTTGCCGTTAATGGTGATCTTGCCGCTGCCCGGGGACAGCTTCACCTGAGCTATAGCGCACTTACGTCTCCCCGTACCCCGATTGTAGGTCTGCGTGGTCATTAGCTCTTGCTCCCTCCTTTGGTGGTCTTGGCAGCAGTCTGTGCCTGATGGGGATGGCTTTCTCCGGCATAAACCTTCAGTTTATTATACATTGCTTTGCCCAACGAGTTATGAGGCAACATGCCTTTTACGGCATGTTCAATAACTCTGGTGGGGTGCTTGGCCAGCATCCCTCTGAGCGTTTCTGACCTCAGGCCGCTGGGATAGCCAGTGTAGCGGTGGTAATTCTTGTCATCCAGTTTCTTGCCGGTTACCTTGACCTTTTCGGCATTAATCACGATGACATAGTCGCCGGTATCCAGATGAGGTGTGTACATCGGCTTATGTTTGCCAATGAGCAAAGCGGCTGCCTGAGTGGCAACCTTGCCCAGTGTCTTGCCGGAAGCGTCGATGACGTGCCATTTTCGTTGAATGTCTTTTGCCTTGGCTGAGTAGGTTTTCATATCGCAAACTCCAAGTCGATGGGGTAATTTACTTTGGTCAGGCACAGGCCATGCGCTGGCGCGGCAGGGCCTGCCAAGCCTAGTTTCTTTGCTTCCATTATGTGGCGGAACTCGTCTAGTCCCACTTTATTAATCCCAAGCCTGATGAGCAAGCCCACTGTGTTGCGCACTTGGTGTGGTAGGAATGAATTAGCAACCATGTAAACGGTGTGCAGGTGGCCTTTGCTGGTCACCCGTGCTTCGTAGACTTCGCGTACCGTGCTTCGGCGTGGAAGCAAAGCAGCAGCGAAGGAGGCGAAGTCATGTTTGCCTTTCAATAACTCACAAGCTTTATTCATTTCTTCTATATTCAATTCATAGGGCACTATGTAGGCAGAGCCCTGAGCAAATGGCAACCGATTACGACTAGTTATAATACGGTAATCATATTCTCGGCTGAGGGCATGGCGCCTGACGTTAAAATCGGCATCGACCCGGCATGCACCCTTGACTGCTATGTCTTTTGGCAGGTAGTAATTCAGGGCTCGTGCCAAGGTTTGGGCTGACAGCCTAGAGCTTGTCCTGAAGCTGACCACCTGTCCTGTAGCATGTACTCCGGCGTCTGTCCTGCTGGCGGCGATTACCCGTAGCTTTTCGCTTGTGACCTTTTCTATGGCTCGCTCTAACTCCGCCTGAATGGTCGGCGCATTAGATTGCCATTGGAAACCGTGATAGCGCCTGCCGTCATATTCCAGAATCAGGACAATCTTGTTTATGCTGTTAAGGAACTCTGCCAACTATGGCTTGTTACCTCACCATCTCGAGTTGAGCCATGGGTGCGCCATCGCCCAACCTGGGACCCAACTTCATAATCCGTGTGTAGCCACCGGCACGCTCTGCATACCTGGTAGCAAGCTCATCGAATAATTTATCTACGATTTTCTTGTTATAGACGAAGGCCAGCGCCCGTCGTCTCGAAGCTAAGCTTCCCTCTTTGCCCAGGGTAATCATTTTCTCAGCCAGACTTCGCACTTCCTTGGCCTTGGCCTCGGTGGTGACGATTTTCTCGTATTTGAATAGGTCCGTCACCAAGTTGCGATACAATGCCCAGCGTTGAGCTGTGGGCCGGCTCAGTTTTCTTCCGGCTAGCTTGTGTCTCATGTGTTATCTTCCTTGGATTTCGACTTGGTTGTGGTCTTAGCAGCAGGGGTCTCTGCGTCCTTTTCTTTTTTTCTCTTCTTCTCTTTCTCCTTCTTCTCTTGTGAGTAAGGAGCGCCTGGCAGGTCAAGGGCGGCGATAGCTGCCTCAACCTCTTCTCTGGCCTTGGCTCCGAAACCTGCTAATGCTGTCAGGTTGTCAAGGCCTCTCTCCAATACCTGTCCCAGCGTGGTGACGGCACCTCTTCTCAAGCTGTTATAAGTATGGGTGGACAAATTCAACTGGTCTATGGGCATGTTATACTGACTTGGTGGTAACAACCTTTGCCACGATAGCTCAATCCCCTCGTCGGCAACAGCTTTAGCCAGCTCCCTGAAGCAGGAGAATTGTTCCATGAGTATGGAGGCGCTTTGCGTAATGGCTTCTGTAGGAGATATGGTGCCATCGGTCCACACCTCCAGGATAAGTTTATCGTAGTTAAATCCTTCCCTGACACTGCTGCGCTCGATTTGATAATTTGCCTTTCGCACAGGAGTGAAGATGGCGTCTATGGGTATAGCGCCAATAGGCAAACTGTCGCTGGAACTGGCCTGCAGGTAACCCCTGCCCAACTCAACGTTGAACTCAACGCTTAACTTGGCTTTGGATGAATCCAGCGTGGCGAGATGCAGTTCAGGGTTGGCAATCTCGAAATCTGCTGTTGTCCTGATGTCTGAAGCGAGGACTTCTTTTTTCCCCTCGACTTCCAGTCTCATCTTCCCTGAGCGCTGAGAAAGTGGCCTAATTCGTAATGCGACGACGTTAGCCAGGAAGTCTAGGGTGTCCTCTTTTATGTGTGGAATAGTAGAGAACTCATGCTGGGCTCCCTCAATCTGTATCCAGGTTATGGCCGCGCCAGGCAGGTGGCGAAGAAGCACGCGTCGCAAGCTATTGCCTAGCGTGACTGCCATGCCGTTCTCAATAGGCTCAGCGACAAAACGGCCGTAGTTGCCCTCTGTTTCAACACATTCTACCTTTGGTAATGCTATCCCTGACAACTAACCACCTCAGCGAGAGTAATATTCAACGATAGCCATTTCATCGAATTTGGCTTCGATGTCGGCAGCCGTTGGCAATCTTAGAACTTTGCCAATCAGCTTTTCAGTATCCAGGCTCAACCATGCCGGAATGGTCCTATTCTTGATTTCTTGGAGCAGTGTCTTGTAATACTCTGATTTAGTGCTGGTTTCACGCCAGGCGATGACATCGCCTTCGGAGATCAAGCAGGAGGGGATGTTTGTCTTGCGTCCGTTTAGTGTGATATGGCCATGTCTGACTAACTGTCTGGCTTGGGCACGGGAGGTGCCAAATCCCAGGCGAAATACCGTGTTATCCAGGCGTCTTTCCAGCAGCATCAGGAGGTTTTCGCCGGTGACCCCTGGCAGTCTTTCGGCTTCGGCGAAGGTCTTGCGGAACTGGCGCTCCAGCATGCCGTAGGTGTATCTTGCCTTTTGCTTATGCTGCAATTGGATGCCGCGGTCTGATTTTTTGGGCCTGCGAGAACCGGTGCCATGCTGTCCTGGCGGTGCATTTCTACGCTCTATAGCACACTTCGCTGTGTAGCATCTTTCGCCTTTAAGCATTAGCTTGTCGCCAACACGGCGGCATAGTCGGCAAGTAGCATCTGTGTAACGTGCCATTTCTAAACCCGCCTTCTCTTTCGAGGACGACAGCCATTATGTGGAATGCGTGTCACGTCCTTTATTGCTGTGACTGAAATGCCCGAAGCCTGGATAGAGCGGATTGCTGCTTCGCGGCCGCTGCCTGGTCCTTGCACAAGAACCTCTACATGGCGTATGCCGTGTTCCTTTGCCTTGCTGGCGGCCACTTGAGCGGCCATCTGAGCGGCATAGGGAGTACCCTTGCGCGACCCTTTGAATCCAGCAGTACCGGAGCTGCCCCAGGCAATCACGTTGCCTTTGGGGTCAGTTATGGTAATGATGGTATTGTTGAAGGTGGACTGAATAAAAGCTTTACCTTCGGCAATAAGCTTTCGTTCCTTCTTCCTGACGCCGGTCTTCTTTTTGGGCATATAACTGTTACTACTCCTTTACTTCTTGGTGGCGCCGCGCTTCTGGCCGCGTCCGGCAACTGTCTTGCGCATGCCGCGCTTAGTGCGCGCATTGGTTCTTGTCCGCTGTCCACGCACTGGCAGGCTACGGCGATGCCGGATTCCTCTGCGGCTCCCAATTTCGATGAGCCGCTTGATATTCATCGTGACCTCTCTGCGGAGGTCTCCTTCTACTTTATACTCTTTATCTATGACCTCGCGAATACGGCTGACTTCCTGGTCAGTGAGGTCCTTGACCTTGGTGTCAGGGTTGACGCCGGCAGTAGACACGATTCTATGGCTGGCCGTGGGTCCTATGCCATAGATATACTGCAGGGAAAAGGCGACCTTTTTGTCTTTGGGTAGGTCTACACCAGCAATACGAGCCATATCTTATTTACTCCGCAATTATCCTTGGCGCTGCTTATGCTTCGGGTTTTCGCAGATCACCCGAATTATGCGGCGGCGCCTTACGATTTTACATTTGTCACAACGACGTTTAACAGAAGAACGCACCTTCATTTGCGATTACCTCAAAACTCAAAACCTGATAATCATATAGCTTGTGAGCGAACTTGTCAAAGAGCTGCCCGTCTATCACTTGAATCGATATGTGATTCTCCCTCGGGTCAAGTCGTAGGGCGTAAGCTCCACCAATACCTTGTCCGCTGGCAAGATTCTGATATAATGTCTCCTCATTTTGCCCGATATGTGTGCCAGTACTCTATGCCCGTTGGCCAGCTCCACGCGGAACGTAGCATTGGGTAGAGATTCTATCACTGTTCCCTCGACCTCTATTGTCTCTTTCCCTGGCATGCCATCCTTCCGTTTTACAGCAGAGTGAGCACCTCTGGTTCGCCATCGCTAATGGCTATGGTATGCTCGAAGTGGGCGGAAAGACTGCCATCGGCAGTCAGCACAGTCCACTTGTTCTCAGCTACACGGGTATGCCAGCCACCGGCGTTCACCATGGGTTCCAACGCCAGGGTCATCCCCTTGCGCATCGATGACCCTTCGCCACGGATGCCGAAGTTCGGCACCAACGGGTCTTCGTGCAGTTCTCTGCCTACACCATGACCTGAGTATTCTCTTACTACTGAGAACCCTCTCGACTCGACATAATCCTGAATAGCTGCCGAGATATCTCCCAGGCGAGCTCTATTATGCGCTGCCTTTATGCCTTCCATCAAGGCGCCTTCGGTGACATCCATAAGTTTTTGTGCCTCCGGGCTTACTTTTCCTACTCCCACAGTTATGGCAGCGTCTCCATGAAAGCTCTGGACGATAGCTCCAAAGTCGAGAGAGACTATGTCGCCCTCGTTAAGCCGTCGTGTCGAGGGTATGCCGTGAACCACCTCGTCGTTTACCGAGACGCAGAGGGACGCAGGAAAGCCACGATATCCCTTGAAGGAAGCACTGGCACCGTGCCTCTTCAGCTCTTCCACAGCCACGGTATCTAGTAATTGTGTCTGTATTCCTGGCCGTACCTCTCTTTTCAGTTTCTGTAGAACGGCTGCCACTATCTTACCAGCTTTGTGCATTATAGCTATCTCTTCTGAAGACTTGATAACCGTCATCTGACCTTGGCAGAGCCGAGGGCCTCCAGTACGCTCTCAGCCACTTGCTCAATGCCCAGCTTGCCGTCTATTTTTACCAACTTGCCTTTCTCCTGGTAGTAATCAAGCAACGGAGTGGTCTGGGCAAAGTAGACCTTAAGGCGCTCTTTAATAGTTGTCTCGTTATCGTCAGGGCGTTGATATAGCTCTCCGCCACATCTGTCACATTTACCGCTGGTTTTGGGCGGAGAGGTCACTTCGTGGTAAGGCGCCTGACATTGGCGGCAGACCCAGCGCCCGCCCAGCCGTTTCATCAGCTCTTTTTCCGGCACGTCGATATATATTGCCTTGTCTAAGGCTTTGCCACGTTCAGCCAGGGCTTTATCCAGTGCCTTGGCCTGCTCCAGAGTTCGTGGGAAGCCATCGAAGACACATCCTTCAGCACAATCCGACTCGTTGAGTCGCTCTGATATCACCTGTATAGTTACATCGTCAGGCGCCAATGCACCTCTTTCCATGTAGCTCTTCACCAGTTCGCCCAACTTTGTTCCCTTCTGAACTGCTTGTCGGAACAGGTCGCCAGAAGCCAGGTGGGGCAAGTTAAGCTCTCTTGAGATAACGGCTGCCTGAGTTCCTTTGCCTGCTCCGGGGGCACCTAATAAAACAAGATACATTGTTTTCTTACCTGAGGAATCCTTCATAGCGGCGCATGGTTAGCTGTGCTTCTATCTGTTTCATTGTATCCAGAGCTACACCGACGACGATGAGCAAGCCGGTGCTGGACAAAGTCAATACACCGACATCTGTGATTTCTCGGACAAAGAAAGGCGTGATTGCTATAAAAGCCAGGAAGAGTGCGCCACCCCAGGTAATACGACTGATGACTTTGTTGAGGTAGTCAGTGGTGGGCTTGCCGGGACGCACGCCGGGTATGAAACCGCCCTGGCGCTGTAGGGTACGTGCCAGGTTCATCTGCTCGAATATAACCATGGTATAGAAGAAGGCAAAGGCGATAACCATAAGGAAGTAAAGTCCCCAGTAGACGAAGCCTAAGGGCAATGGGGCATTGGGACTGAACCATTCTACAATTTTGCTGGCGAAATTCGGCTCCTGGCCGGGCGCTGCAGCAAAATAGCTAGCTACTGTGCCGGGGAAAATGACCAGTGACATGGCGAAGATTAGAGGTATCATGCCTGCGGTGTTGACTCGGAGCGGGATAAATGTCGAGCCTGATTGGCGATACATGCGCGCGCCGCGGAAAGCAGTCTTGGCATACTGAACCGGAATTCGCCGATGCGCCTCGGTGAACACCACGATAACAAACATAATGGCGAGGGCAAAAATAGCGAAGATGGCAACTCCTATCCAGTTCTCCTTGGCTATCATGCCACGGCCGATCATTTCCGGCAGTCCGGCCACGATGCCGCCGAAGATGATGATGGACACGCCGTTGCCGATGCCGCGCTCGGTAATCAACTCACCCAACCAGACCAGGAAGACGGTCCCCGTTACCAGCGAGGTAATCATAGCCAGAGTTGCCAGGGCATCAGCTTCGGTGATAACGCCCTGATTTCTGAGCAGCGCTATCTGAGCGTAGCCCTGAAGGGCAGCCATCGGCACCATCAGCCAGTGTGTAATCTGATTAATCCTTCTCCTCCCAGCCTCGCCTTCCTCGGACAAAGCTCTGAGCTGGGGGATAACAGGAACCATGAGTTGCATGATAATTGAGGCTGTGATGTAGGGATACACGCCCATAGCTGCCACGCTGAAGTTTCTCATGGCGCCACCGCTGAACAGGTCAAGCATGCCCAGGAGTTGGTTCTTCTCAAATAGCTCTGCCAATGCCCCAGGGTCAACCCCTGGCATAGGGACATGCGCCACGAATCTGAAGACTACGAGCATGCCAAAGGTAAAGAGTAACCGCTGTCTCAGGTCGGGGAGGGAGAAGGCATCCTTTAATGCCTGAATCAGGCGCGGTCTGGTTTCCCTCTGCTGCATACTATATCCTCTCTATTGTCCCACCGGCATCGAATATCTTCTTTTCGGCAGTGGCAGAGAACTGGTTTGCTTTTACTACGAGTGGGCGGTCAAGTTCACCACTGCCCAATATCTTAACTCCATGTTTCAGCGATTTTATTAGCCCCGCTCTGTACAGTTCATCTGGGGTTACTTCGGTATTGGGAGCAAAGCGCTGCAGGCTAGCCACATTGATGATGCTGAATTCCTTTTTGAATATGTTGGTAAATCCACGCTTTCTTGGCAGGCGTTTGATAAGCGGCAATTGCCCGCCTTCGAAGCCTAGGCGAACTCCGCCACCGGAACGTGACTTTTGTCCTTTCAAGCCTCTACCGGAATAGGTACCATGACCGCTACCATCGCCACGCCCCACGCGCTTTCTCTTGTGTTTGGCGCCTATCGGCGGCTTTAACTTACTTTGATCCATCTATAACTTCCGTTCTGACCAAGTGATTGACCTTTGCTAACATGCCCCTAATGGCCGGGGTATCATCGTGTTCCACTGTCTGGTTCAGGCGATGAAATCCTAAGGCTCGCAAGGTAAGCCTTTGTTTCCTCACATAGCCGATTTCGCTCTTTTGCCAGGTAATGCGCAGCTTCTTAGCCATTGCCTTCGGTCTCCTCAAGCTGAGGCTCGGTCTTGCGCCTGGCGACGGCTTCCTCGGGTTTTCTGAGGCTGGACAAGGCTAGCACGGTAGCCTTGCAAACATTGACCGGGCTGCTGCTTCCCAGGGATTTTGTAAGCACGTCTTTGATTCCCGCGGCTTCAACCACAGCCCTGACACCACCGCCAGCGATAGCCCCGGTACCAGGAGAAGCCGGCTTAAGCAGCACTCTGGCAGCTCGGAATTTGGCCGATATCTCGTGGGGGATGGTGGTGCCGCTCATGGACACTTTAATCAGGCTTTTGCGGGCGCTAACACCGGCTTTGCGGATGGCCTCTGGGACTTCCTTGGCCTTGCCCAAGCCTACGCCAACATGTCCGTTGCCATCGCCAACAACGACGACAGCTCTGAAATTGAGGCGCTTGCCGCCTTTTACTACCTTGGACACGCGGTTAAGCGCCACCAGCTTTTCGGTCAACTCCAGTTCACTGTAGTCGATCTTAATCTGGGGGACTATTTCTCTGGTAATAGCTTTCATTAGAAAACCTCAAAACTCCAATCCAGCTTTTCGGGCGGACTCGGCCAGGGCTTTAACTCGGCCGTGGTACTTATAGCCGCCTCGGTCGAAGACGATAGTTTTAATGCCTTTATCCAGTGCGCGCTTGGCTACCAGTCCACCTACTAATTCTGCAGATTCTGTTTTCTTTTTGCCGTTGATTTTTTCACTTATCTCCTTGTCCAGCGTGCTGGCCGAGACGAGGGTGCGACCCGCTGTGTCGTCTATAATCTGGGCGTAGATATGATTCAAGCTGCGAAAAACGCTGAGCCGTGGCCTGACTCCGGTCCCGCAGACTCTGGTTCTTAAGCGGGCGTGGCGGCGACTTCGCGCTAGCCTCTTCAATTCAACTTTGTTGCCCATAAGTGTTTATTAACCTTTCTGTGCAGCCTTGCCAGCCTTGCCAGGCTTCAGATGTAGCCTTTCGCCTGCATATTTGATGCCTTTGCCCTTGTAGGGGTCTGCAGGGCGCAATGCCCGGATTTCTGCAGCCACTTCACCAACAAGTTCCTTATCGATGCCGATTATTTTTATTTTATTGGTGCCTTCCACCACGGCGTCGATCCCGGGGGGCAATTGGAACTCTATCGGTTTATTGAAGCCGATTTGCAGGGAAAGCCCCTTGTCTATCTTCTGTGCCCTGTAGCCAACGCCATTGATCTCAAGTATCTTCTCAAAGCCGGTGGTCACTCCCTGAACCATGTTGGCCAGAAGACTGCGGGTCAAACCGTGCAATGAGCGATGAACTTTGTTATCGCTGGGGCGTGCCACAGTTAAGATGCTATCTTTCAAGGTTATTGCCATATCCGGGTGGAATGAGCGGGATAGCTTGCCCTTGCTGCCCTCCACCGTCACATGTGTGCTTTTGATTTCTACTTTTGTGCCTTGCGGCACGGTTATGGGAGATAATCCTACTCGCGACACGAAGTCACTCCTAAAATCCTAATTACCAAACAGAGCATAGCAGTTCACCACCCAGGTTCTTGCGCCAAGCCTCCTGGCCGGTCATAATCCCATTGGAAGTGGAGACAATGGTAATGCCCAAGCCGCCGTAGACGCGTGGTATCTCGCGCTTGCCTACATAAACCCTAAGGCCAGGCTTGCTCACCCTCTCCAGCCCTACGATAGCCGGCTGCTCATCGATATATTTCAACACTATTTTGATCATGCGCTGTGGCTTACCCCTGAGCACAGCATAGTCAGAGATAAAGCCTTCATCCTTCAGGATTCTGGCAATAGACAATTTAGTCTTGGAAGCTGGAACCAACACGCTGTCATGGCGAACCATGATGGCGTTCCGGATCCGGGTCAACATATCAGCTATTGGGTCAGTAACCGACAACGAACACCTCCAGAACTTCTAGTCACCAGCTTGATTTTCTCACCCCAGGGATCTCGCCCCTGAGTGCTAACTCCCGGAAACAGATGCGGCACATACCGAATTTGCGGATATAGGCGCGTGGTCTTCCACAAATCTTGCATCGATTGTGTTGCTGCACCTTATGTTTCCGTGGGCGTTGTGCTTTTAATATGCTAGATAATTTTGCCATACTCTATGCAAACCCCTTATTTCTTGAAAGGCATGCCCAGGGATTGGAGCAAGCTTCTGCCTTCCTCATCCGTGGCTGCGGTGGTGACAATTGTTACCTCTAGCCCTCGCAGCTTATCAACCTTGTCGTAATCTATTTCGGGGAAAACTATCTGTTCCTTTATGGCCAGCGTGTAGTTACCTTGTCCATCGAAGGAATCAGGTGATGTTCCCTGGAAATCGCGTATGCGCGCCATGACTACGTTGACCAATTTGTCAAAAAATTCATACATGCGCTTACCGCGCAGGGTTACCATCATGCCGATGGGCATGCCAGACCTGAGTTTAAAGGCAGCGATTGACCTTTTGGAGCGAGTTATCACTGGGTGCTGCCCGGCGATAGCCGTAAGGTCTGCCTCTGCTGCTTCCAGGGCTTTGGAATTCTGTATCGCCTCGCCCAGGCCGATGTTCAAAACTATCTTCTCCAGGCGTGGTACCTGCATCACGTTTTTGTAGCCGAATTTCTTTTTCAGCTCGAGCACTGTATCTTTAAAGTATTTCTCTTTCAAACGAGACATTCTCAGCTATTCCCTAATCTAGTCTATCAGCTCATTGCAAGAGCGGCAGAACCTGCCCCTGCGGCCATCGTCCAAAACGCGGAAGCCAATGCGAACGGGTTTGCTGCATTTATTACATACCAACATCACGTTGGACATACTGATTGGCGCTTCCAGCTCGATGATACCAGCTTGTCTGGCAGCGCCGCGGGCTCGAGCATGGCGCTTGACCATGTTCACGCCTTCCACTATTACGCTATCCTTCTTAGGGATAACGCGCCGTACCTTTCCCTTTTTCCCATTGTCCTTGCCGGCGATAACGAGGACGGTATCGTTCTTTCTGATTTTCACGTTACAAAACCTCAGGTGCCAGCGACACAATCTTCATGAAATTCTTGTCTCTTAGTTCTCTGGCTACAGGTCCAAATATGCGAGTTCCCTTGGGATTATCCTTGTCATCCAGAATGACAGCAGCGTTCTCATCAAACCTGACATAGGTGCCATCCGGACGGTGGTATTGCTTATTTATGCGCACCACCACTGCTCGTACCACGTCGCCCTTCTTGACCACGCCGCCGGGAATGGCGCGCTTCACTGACGCAATTATGATATCGCCCACCGTAGCATATCTGCGGCGAGTGCCACCGGGTATGTTGATGCACATAATCTGTCTGGCGCCGGTATTATCTGCTACTTTAAGTCGGCTGTACGGTTGAATCACTTTCCTCTGCTCCCAGCAATTCCTTGTCGATTTCGGCAGGCTGCAATTCGGGCATTTCTTTGTGCGCCATGATTTCCGCTACACGCCACCTTTTTTCCTTGGAGAGTGGTCGAGTTTCGATGATTTTCACGGTGTCGCCAATTCTACAGGTGTTCCCTTCGTCATGCGCCTTGAACTTCCTGGACTGCCGGACAACTTTCTTGTACAGTGGATGACGTCTGATGGTTTTCACCAGGACAACCACGGTCTTATCCATCTTATCGCTGACCACGATGCCGGTTCTAATTTTTCTCTTAGTTTCCATGGCCTAACTTATCCCGAGCTTTCGCTCTCTTTGTATCGTTTTCATTCTGGCTATCCTTTTCTTGACCTTGGGCAGCTCTCGATGGTTTACCAACTGGCGTGTAGCCAGGCGAAAACGCAGGTTAAACAGCTCCTGGCGGGCTTCTTCCAGGCGCTTAGCCAGCTCTGTATCACTAAGGGAGCGGATCTCTTCTTTCTTCAATTTCTTTCCTCAGAATTAGCTACCTGTTCCTTTGACCACAAACCGTGCTTTAATCGGCAACTTATAGGCGGCCAGGTGCATGGCTTCCTTGGCCATTTCTTCCTTAATGCCTGCTATTTCGAAGAGCATCCTTCCGGGTTTGACCACGGATACCCAATGGTCTGGAGCACCTTTGCCGCTGCCCATTCTTGTCTCAGCGGCTTTCTTGGTCACCGATTTGTCGGGGAAGACGCGAATCCACATCCTGCCGCCGCGGCGCAGATAGCGCACCATGACACGTCGGGCTGCTTCGATTTGTCTGGCGGTAATCCAGGCGCATTCTTCAGCCTGCAGCCCGAACTCACCGAAAACGACGGTATTCCCCGAATTTGCCTTCCCCTTCATCCGTCCTCGGTGAACTTTACGAAACTTGACTCGCTTCGGTTGTAACACTTTCTCTCGCTACCTCAGGAACGATATTACCCTTGTAAATCCATACCTTTACCCCTATCTTACCCATGGTGGTATGGGCTTCAACAAAGCCATAGTCGATATCAGCGCAGAGTGTATGCAGTGGCAACTGGCCTTTTAAGGTGGTCTCACGGCGGGCGATTTCATTGCCGCCGAGCCTGCCGGCGCAACTTATCTTTATTCCCTTGGCGCCGGCTTGCATGGTGCGGAAGGCGGTCTGCTTCATAGCACGCCTGAAAGCCACCCTGCGCTCAAGCTGGTCAGCAAGATTCCTGGCCACTAGGACAGCCTCGGTCTCTGGCTGGTCAACTTCTTTAATAGATAATCGTACCTTCTTGCCGCAGCTTTTTTCCAACGCTATCCTCAATTCCTCTGCTCGCTGGCCACCGCGGCCAATGATAATTCCGGGACGGGACGAATATACCGTTACTAATATCTCGTTGCCCTGGTGGTCGGTTTCCACTCGGGCCATGCCGCCTTGTTTGCATTCCTTCTCCACCAATCGGCGTAACTTCAGGTCCTCTTGCAGAAAATCAGTGTAATGCTTTTCGGCAAACCATTTGGCCTGCCAACTGCGGATGGTGCCGATTCTAAAACCGTACGGGTGAACTTTTTGTCCCACTTATGCCTTCTCCTCAGAAACGGAAACCGTAATGTGCGTGGTGCGTTTCAGAATTGGATTAATGCGTCCCCTCGCTTGGGGACGGAATCTCTTAAACACGTGTCCTTCGTTGGCCATTATCTCAGTTACCCTTAGTTCTGAAGGCTCTAGTTGGTAGTTGTTCTCGGCATTGGCAGATGCCGATTTTATGACCTTTGCCACAGCCTGGGCTGCCGGCGTCGGCGTGAATTTGAGTAATTGCAAGGCTTCTTCGACCCTCTTGCCACGCACTGTATCAGCCACCAGTTTCACCTTTCGTGGCGATATGTGAACATCTTTGGCTATAGCTTTGACCTTCATGGCTTATTGTTTTTTGACCTGCGTTGTTGCCTGGGCTTTACTCACGTGACCGCGGAAGGTCCTGGTGTAAGCGAATTCCCCCAGTTTATGCCCGACCATGTTCTCAGTTATGTAAACGGGGACATGGCGTCGGCCATCATGCACACCGATGGTATGACCTACCATCTGTGGGACAATGGTCGAGGCACGTGCCCACGTCTTGATGACCATTTTTTCACCAGAGCGATTTAGCGCTTCGATTTTCTTGAGCAGTTTAGGCTCACAATATGGGCCTTTCTTTGCCGAACGTGACATTTTGTTACTGCCTTTTTACTTACTTCGCTGCGTTGCGACGCCTTACTATCAATTTATCTGAAGCCTTGGGGTAAATACGTGTCTTTTTCCCCAGGGCTGGCTTTCCTTTGGGCGTCTTTGGCGCCATGCCACGTGGCGCTCGACCTTCGCCGCCGCCATGTGGATGGTCACGTGGTGTCATGGCTGAGCCACGCACCGCGGGACGCCGCCCTAATAATCTGGTGCGTCCGGCCTTGCCCAGCTTGATGCCCTGGCGTTCTACGTTGCCCACCTGGCCTATAGTGGCCATGCAAGTAGTCATGAAGCGGCGCACCTCTCCAGACGGGAGACGCACCAACGAATACTTGCCTTCTTTGATTAGTAACTGGGCCGAGGTTCCGGCGCTGCGCACTATCTGCCCGCCCTTCCCTGGCTCATATTCCAGGTTATGGAGCAGGGTGCCTTCTGGAATTGCTGCCAACGGCAATACGTTGCCTGGTTTTATCTCAGCGCCCTCGCCTGCTAAGACGGAGTCTCCCACACCTAGTCCCAGGGGGGCTAGTATGTAGCGCTTATCGCCGTCTGCGTAGTGGATAAGTGCGATGCGGGCCGTGCGATTGGGGTCGTATTCGATTGCTGCCACCGTGCCAGGAACGCCGATTTTATTGCGCGCAAAGTCTATGATGCGCATCCTTCTTTTGGCACCGCCACCGCGATGGCGTACGGTGACAACGCCCCTGCTATTCCTACCGGCCTTTTTCTTCAACGGCTTCAGCAGGGACTTCTCCGGGGTGGACTTGGTGATCTCGTCGAAAGAGACGTTCACCATGCCTCGCCTCCCCGGCGATGTCGGGCGATAAGTCTTTAGTGCCACAGTTTACCTCTAAAAAATCCTTATGGATGTCTTCTTTGCCATCGGCTCTTCCTGAGAAGCTTCCGATGCTTATGCTTCGCCATTTTTTTTCTGCGTTTTTTTATGACGGAACCCAATTCTTAACCCCTATCGTTTAGACTCCCTCAAAAAACTCTATCTTGTCGCCTGGTTCCAGCGTAACCACTGCTTTTTTCCAGGATGGGCTGGTTACCATACGCCTGCCCATCCTCTTGGTCTTCCCGGAAACGGTCATCATATTGACATCTGTCACCTTTACTTTGAAGGCTGCTTCCACTGCCTGTTTTACCAGGTTTTTGGTAGCTCTCCCTGCCACCTCAAAGGCATATTTGTTCTGCCCCTGGAGCAGGGTAGCCTTCTCGGTGATAAGCGGACGTCTTAATACTTCGTACAGATGCATAATTAGCTATAAATCCTGTTCTCAGGAGCCTCCAGCCGCTGCTTTTTGCTTAGACCTCTGGCTCCAGAGTTCCTCTGCCGTTTGTACTGCGCCCTGGGTCATCAGTAGTGCCTTGTGGGAAAGCAAATCGCCTACGTTTAGCAGGCGAGCTGGTATCAGCTTCACGCCATCGATATTTCTGGCAGATAGAATCAAGTTATCATCCGCTTTATCAGTGGCGATGACAACGGAGGTGCCGATGCCCAGTGCCACCAGGACATCTGTCATCTCGCTGGTCTTCGGTTCCTTTAATTCTAGCTTATCTACGACTCTCAGTTCACCATCGGCAAGTTTGGCCGAAAGAGCACATTTCAAGGCTAGGCGACGCATCTTCTTGGGCATGTCCTGTCGATAGCTCCGGGGGTGCGGGCCGAAAGCCACGCCGCCGCCCTTGAGCATTGGCGAACGCCTATCGCCACGGCGTGCCCGGCCTGTATGCTTCTGGGCTAAGAGCTTCTTGCCGCTGCCGGTGACTTCGCCTCTTTTCTTGGTATCGGCGGTGCCGAGGCGACGGTTAGCCAATTGTCTCAGCATAGCCTGGTGTACTACGGCCTCGTTGAAGGGGACGCCGAAGACGTCGTCCCTCACCTCGATGGGGCCGACCAGCTCGCCTTTCATATTGTAAACGTCGATTTTCACGTCTTATTACCTTTATCCTGCCTTGTTTATGAGCAACAATCCTTTGTTGTGGCCGGGGACAGCGCCTTCCACTATAAGCAGGTGACGTGCGGGGTCAACCTTCACTATTCTGAGGTTGCGCTCAGTAGAGCGGATATTGCCCATATGGCCAGCCATGCGCTGGCCTTTCCATACTCTCCCTGGGCTGGTAGTAGCCCCCACAGAGCCAGGTGCTCGGTGGCGGTCTGACTGGCCGTGAGTCTTAGGCCCGCCCCTGAAATGATGGCGCTTGACTCCGCCGGCAAAACCTTTGCCCTTTGATATACCAATGACGCTAACTCGATCGCCTGCCTTGAATATATCCACGTCAATCTTCTGTCCAACCTTGACCGAAGCGGTGTCTTCCACAGCAAATTCGCGCAGGTGCTGCAACTGACCCATGTCTTTTAAGTGGCCTTTTTCTGCTTTGTTCAGGCGCTTGGTTTCGCCGAAGCCCAACTGCACTGCGTTGTAGCCATCATTAGCCTCGGTCTTGATTTGTGTGACAAAACAGGGCCCAGCTTCAATAGCAGTAACCGCCACCTCTTCACCGCCCTCGAAGAGCTGGGTCATGCCTATCTTTCTGCCGATAATACCTCTGACCATATTGATACCTATAGCCTGATATCCACTTCTACCCCTGAGGGCAATTGGAGCTGGGTCAACGCATCTATCGTCTTAGAGGTTGGCCCCAGGATATCTATGAGTCGTTTATGCGTGCGGATTTCGAACTGTTCTCTGGAGTCTTTATCTATATGCGGGGAGCGGATAACGCAGAACTTCTGTATGTGGGTGGGTAGGGGCACTGGACCAGCAACTACTGCACCGGTGCGCTCTGCGGTCTCCACTATCTGCTGTACAGACTGGTCAACAAGCCTGTGGTCGTATCCTTTAACCTTGATGCGAATGTTCTGCTTGGGCATCTATCTTCCTCTAACCCTGGCGGTAATGTGCTCTGCCAGATTGGCTGGCAGTTGCCGGTAGCAGTTGAACTCCATGGTATAGGTAGCCCTGCCCTGGCTGAGCGACCTCAGCGCAGTGGCATAGCCGAACGTCTCTGCCAGAGGCACTAACGAGCGGACGGTGCAGGTCTCGCCAAGCGTTTCAATGCCTTCAACATGCCCTCTGCGTGCGTTCAAATCGCCGATGACATCGCCCAGGAACTGGGCCGGCATCACCACTTCCAGCTTCATAATCGGTTCAAGCAGTATAGGGCTTGCTTTCTGTGCACCATTCTTCAACGCAATTGAGCCGGCCATCTTAAATGCCAGCTCCGAGGAATCTACTTCGTGATAGTTGCCATCATACAAAGTTGCCTTGATGTCTACTATGGGGTAACCGGCTAGCACGCCAGTTTCCAGCGCTTCTTTGATACCCGCTTCAACGGCAGGTATATACTCTTTGGGTATGACTCCGCCTTTTACCTTGTCTATGAAGCGGAAACCGCTTTGTGGCTCTCCCGGTTCGAGCTTCAGCCAGACATGGCCGTACTGTCCACGGCCGCCAAACTGCCTGACAAACCTGCCTTCCACCTCGACCGCTTCAGTTATGGTCTCTTTGTAAGCTACTTGAGGCTTGCCTACCCTGACTGCCACGTTGAATTCGCGCAGCATGCGGTCTATCAAGATTTCCAGGTGCAGTTCGCCCATGCCGGCGATGAGGCTCTGGCCGGTCTCCTGGTCGGTGCGCATCTTAAAGGTGGGGTCTTCTTCGGAGAGCTTGTTCAATACTTCACCTAGCTTATCCTGGTCTGCCTTGCTCTTTGGTTCGATGACCATGGAAAGCACCGGCTCGGGGAATCGTATCGCCTCTAGTAGGACTGGTTCGCCTATTTCACATAATGTATCACCGGTGAAGGTATTTTTGAGGCCTACCGTGGCTGCAATGGTGCCGGTGTCAACCTCTTCGATTTCCTCGCGGCGGTTGGCGTGCATGATGATGAGTCTGCCCAGGCGTTCCTTCTGTCCCTTGCTAGCATTGAGTACTTGCGCTCCTACACCTATCTTGCCCGAATATACCCTGAAATAGACCAATCGGCCCATGAAGGGGTCGGTTACCACTTTGAAAGCTAGCGCTGAGAAGGGAGCATCATCGCTCGGCTGCCGGGTGACCTTTTCTCCTGTCTTGGGGTCTATAGCATCCAGGGCCGGCACGTTCAGTGGTGATGGGAGATAGTCCACCACAGCATCGAGCAAGGGCTGGATGCCCTTGTTCTTGAAAGCGCTGCCGCAGAAGACCGGGACGATGCGGTTGGTCACTGTTAGCCTTCTGGTGGCAGCCTTGATTTCCTCCACTGGTATCTCCTTGCCCTCTACGTAGAGAAGCATCAACTGGTCGTCGTTTTCAGCTAGCTTTTCGATCATGGCTGAACGGCGAGTCGAGGCCTCTTCCCTGAGCGATTCCGGTATGGATGTTTCCTCGGGCGGGATGGTGGCATCGTCGGAGAATATCCAGGCTTTGTTTTCAATTAAATCTACAGCGCCCTGGAACTGGCTTTCTCTGCCTATGGGCAACTGCACAGGCACGGCTTTTGCCCGTAGCCGTTCCTCTATCATGTGTAATGTACGTTCAAAGTCAGCGCCTACCCTGTCCATCTTGTTGATGAAGCAGATTCTGGGCACCTTGTATTTATCTGCCTGGCGCCATACTGTCTCGGATTGCGCTTCAACGCCGGCTACCGCATCCAGTACCACTACACCACCATCAAGCACGCGAAGGCTGCGTTCTACTTCGGCGGTGAAATCAACATGTCCCGGGGTATCGATAATGTTGATGCGGCAGTCCCGCCAGTGGCAGGTGGTGGCGGCGGCAGTGATGGTGATACCGCGTTCCCTCTCCTGCTCCATCCAGTCCATCACCGTCGTCCCATCGTCCACTTCACCTATCTTGTAGGTGCGCCCGGTGTAGAACAGGAATCTTTCGGTAGTGGTGGTTTTGCCTGCGTCTATATGTGCGATGATTCCTATGTTTCGCACCCTTTCCAGAGGAAAAGTCCTGGACATGACGCCGTTTCCTATACCAACCGATTTTTTCGGCTGCTGGGCCTTAGTTTTTACCGCTGTTACCATCTGTAGTGAGCAAACGCCTTATTTGCCTCGGCCATCTTGTGAGTATCCTGTCTTTTCTTCACAGCAGCTCCTTGACCTTGTGAGGCATCTATCATTTCCGAAGCTAGTTTTTCTGCCATTGACCTGCCGCTACGTGCCCTGGCGTTGTCTATGAGCCAGCGCATGGCCAGTGCCATTCCCCTATCAGGGCGGACTTCAACGGGCACCTGGTAGGTAGCGCCGCCGACGCGCCGTGACTTTACCTGTAGCAGAGGTGTAGCATTCTTAATTGCCTGGTCAAAAACCTCTACTGGCTCCGACTTAGTTTTCTCTGCGATTAGGTCCATGGTGTCGTAAACAATGGTGCGGGCGGTAGATTTTTTACCATCGACCATTATCTTATTGATAAACTTGGCCATGACCAGGTTTTTATACTTGGGGTCATATGGAGTTTCCCGTTTGATTAGCTTAGCACGTCTTGGCATTTATTCCCCCGTAGCCGGTGCTGGCGCAGCGGCTCTTACCAAGGGGCCCTTGCCTCGCTTGGCTCCGTACTTGCTGCGTCCTTGTTGCCGATTCTCTACTCCGCCGGTATCCAGTGTGCCTCTGATGATGTGGTAGCGTACGCCGGGCAGGTCTTTGACCCTACCCCCGCGAATCAGCACCACCGAGTGCTCCTGCAGATTATGTCCCTCGCCCGGGATATAGGCGGTTACTTCGATGTGGTTAGTCAGCCGCACGCGGGCAATTTTGCGAAGTGCGGAATTCGGCTTCTTCGGCGTCATGGTCTTCACCTGCACGCAGACGCCACGCTTCTGTGGCGAGTTGTTACCGCGGTTGACCCTGTTCTTCAGGGAATTGTAGGTAACATTCAATGCCGGGGCTTTGGTCTTCTTGGAGACCTTGGTTCGCCCCTTCCGAACTAGTTGATTGACCGTCGGCATACTGAACTTATTCCTTTTTCCTTAGAATTTCCACCAATTAAAAAGCCACCTAGTTGCTTACCGGTTTTCTTTCCCCTGAGGGATCGCGTCCCGGTTCAACCAGCCGGCTTAATCAGCTTGGTAAAGCAGACGAATGGCTAGTAGACGCTAACGGTTCAATATAGCATAATCTCCTGGGATAAGTCAACAACGAGGGGGAAAGCCCACTGCTGCAATCACTACTTGTTGCAGTGTTTTCCCTGCTCATTATCGCCGTAATCGTTGTATCCATCGCTGTCATTGTAGCACTACAGTCGCATTTATCGCAGGCACAGTGTATCATAGTACATCGTATTTAGGTAGAACGCAAGTCTAACCATGTATTGGTAGCACCTATAAGGAGGTAATAACAATGTTAATCGTTGCTGCCACGTTGAAAGCAGCCCAGGGCAAGGGTGACGAACTGGAGAAGGAATTCCGCAAGCTCATTCCCGAAATCCACAAGGAGCCAGGTACACTGACCTATATTGTCCACCGCGCCCTAGATGATGCCGACAAGTTCCTGGTCTATGAGAGATATGAGAACAAAGAGGCACTGGACTACCACACCTCAACGCCCTACTTCAAAGAGTTCTTCAAAGCTGCCGGAAGCTTGGCCGAAGGCCGCCCCGAGATAGGTTTGTATAGGGAGATTGGATAAAGAAGGGGCACCAGCGCTGAAGCTGTCATCGTGGCGTGTAGATGATAGTTGGCTGGTCAGCTACCGAGTAGATGTTGTTGGATAGTCTTGGCGTAACCTTCTAAGCCTGTGCGCTTTGCCTTATCCCCCTTTTCGCCGAGCAGTTGAACATCGCCGCAGTCCTGGAGGAGCTCGAGGTGGGTCAGGATTTCGTTGAGTGCCATGGTCTTGCCCATGCCCTGGAGCAGGGCTGATGGGAAGTGGCGGACGGCTATCTCTTCCAGGCTGATAGTACCATCACCGATAATCTCCAGGATGGCGCGGCAGCGGTCTAAATGGAACTGGATGATGTCGCGGGCGCGATGAGATACGTCGCTGATGAGGTTGAATTGACTGTTGTAGAACAGGCGATGGGCGGGGAAGGCAGGTATGGGGTTAGGGGAAATGGAGGCTAAGCTGGACAGGGACTTTATGTAGTTGAGCAGGCCATAGACCTGGTTCTCGGCGCGGTATTCTTCCGGCAGCACCAGGCGATTGGCGTGGAAGAAGCTGACCGAGGAGGGGTGTGATGTGATATCAGGCAGGACAGTATCACCCGTGAAGATGACCTCGTCATCCAGCACCACGCAGACAGCATCGGGCGAGTGGCCGGGTGTAAACAGGAAGCGGAGACTACCGTCAGATGTTGTCTCGCCGTCCTGGATGGCGAAATCCAGCTTGAGCGCGCTACGTCTCTGGTGGTATGGGAGGCATTCCCGGCGGACTATCTCGGGCATAAAGCACATACGGCAGGAACCGGGGAGGTCTGGATGCCTGGCGCCGTCCTGCACATGGGTATGGTAGGCAATCATCTGGCTATATATGGTATGTGCCCCCAGTTCTGCCTGAGATACGGGCAGCAAGTCAGCAAGGTTGCCATCATGGTCTTCATGGCTGTGGCTGACCACAATCCTGTCAATGTCTGAAGGTCTTTTGCCTGTGGCTTTCAAGAGATTTTGCAGCACCTCGACGTTGCCACGGCGGCCGGTGTCGATGAGGGTAGTCCTGTCGCCGAGTACCAGATAGCACCAGGTGGGGCCCAGGTCCCAATCGGTGTTGGAGTAGATATTGGGCACGCCCAGGCCAAAGACGTCAGTGCCACGGGCAGTGCGGTAGTGCACCACCATGCCTTCGCCGTTTTCCTTGCCGTGACGAGTAATTTCTGGGGTTTTCATATTAAATGTTTTCGGACAGCATCTCGCAATAGCAGAAGCGATATTATAGCGCACTGAAGGTTTTACTGGCAGCCTCAGTCTCTTCCAATACAAGATGAGCCTGGAGGAGGTATCGATTTCTAATACAGGATGAGCCTGAACAGACAGGCGTCTCGTTTATGATTGGGACATGCAACTTATCATGAACGACAAAGAGTTAACTACAGTAGAGCAGGTCAAACAATTTTTAGAAGGAAGCGAGGCGCTTACATTCAAAGGA
>VGOO01000010.1 GCA_016875925.1 Chloroflexota bacterium | reverse complement strand
TGGAGCCGGAGACAGCTCCCAGGAATGCGCCGATGACGAGGGCACCGGCAGCCAGCCCCCCTCTCCATTGCCCAATCCATGACTGAAGGAAGTCACGTACGTCGGCCATGCCGCCGCTCCTTAGCAGTAGGTTCCCTGCCAGGATAAAGAAAGGCATCGCCAGCAACGGAAAGGAATTGATGCTGTTGAAAGCCATGCTGGCGATGGCGTCAATGGGCAGCCCGGCAGCCAGCAGGGCTATGAGTAGGGCGCCAAGACCAAAGGCAATAGCCAGGGGGGCACCACTGAGGAACAGGAACAGAATTAGGAGCAAGCCTACGATGGTCCAGACGTTCATGCTTGTTTGCCCCTCGCCCTCTTGACCAGCTTGAATATCTCCCCTACTGCGTAGGCAGCGAATACCAGGAAGCCTACAGGCACGCAAAGCTGTATTATCCACATGGGAATGGGTATGTACCTGGGATATACCACATTATGCGTGAACAGAAAATGCAGTGATACGATTGCACCGTATGCCATGGCGACTGTGTAGAGCAGAATACACAGGGCATTAAGAAACTCGATAGTTAGCCTGGCCTTGCCTTGAGCTTTTTCGATAAGGAAGCCTATAGCGATATGTGCACGTTCACCTAGCAATGGGCCAAAGATGAGGAACATAGCCCATACGGTGAGCCACACGGTGAAATCGGATATAAAGTCGAAGCTTATGCCAAAAGCCTCTCTCAGGATTATGCCGGCTAGCATCAGGCAGGCGCTAAAGCCCAGTATATAAGCGCAGGCAAGCTGGAAACTTCCCTCTATCTTCTTAAAAGCGTCTCCATTCACTGTTCACCTCCTCCGGTCGAGATTGTTCTATATCCAGTTGCGTAAATTGGCGTATTCCCCCAACTTCGTTGGAGTCCGCATCCCGATTATGGCCGTTTACAAAATATGTTTACACCAAAGGCGTCAACGCGAGTCCCGATGCAATCGAGGCGTGGCAATCCCGTTGCCTATCCTCAACTACGAGACTGCCACGCCCTTCGGCTCGCAGTGACAAGTTAGGCGGAGATTGCTTCGCTTCGCTCACAATGGCAATTTGAGTCATGATTACAAGACTGTCCGAAAAATTCCAAGAAGTAACTTGATTTGCGTAGGGGCGGGTTTGAAAACCCGCCCGCCTGTCTTGCGGGCGCACCTGAAGGTACGCCCCTACATGTTATCTCCGGACAACATCGAGAATATATTTCAACGTTGGCCTTACCTCGCCGAATCGATGGCCTGCATGTATTTAGGGTCGAGCTTGGCGAAAATCGACTGCTGGGCATCCACCATGGTCTGCTTCAGCTTTTTGGCGTCGCCCTCATTATAAGGTGACATCTTGGCACTGGCTTTCCAGAACTGCATCATGATGGCACCTTGTCGCTCATAGTATGGCCAGGTATCCATCCTGTTGAAGTATCCCCAGACGGGATGCGAGATCAGTTCACGCATGCCCGGGTCGGTCAGTTGTCCGCTCTCTGGCACCAAGTCCAGCCATTTGGTGTTGGCGGTCCAGCAGACTGGTTGCACAGAGATGGCGTAGGGAAGCAGGTAGGGGGTGTACCTGGGAAGCTCGAAGAAGAATAACGCGCCGGAAAGGTCGGTTACCACGCCCTCTATCTGTTTTGTCTGCAGGCCAGTGACCACCTCGGTATAAGGCAGGAATACCGGTTCCACGCCCAGCGCAGCCAGTGCCTTGGCCTGTCCCTCCCCACCAAAGTACCGCATCTTTATGCCCTTGAGGTCGGATAGGCTATTTATGGGCTTGGAGGTAAACAGGTAGACATCGCCTACATTACCCATCCAGGCCAGGATGGTGGTGCCTTTGCCGGCCAGCTCCTGCGTAAGCGCCTGGAACGGTTCCGTCTCCAACACTCTCATGAAATGTTCGTAGTTATCGATGACGCCCGGAGCCTCCAGTAATGCCCAGGCCGGGTTCCATTGCTCGAAGTAATGAGGGCCCCCGTAGGTCATCTGGATAGCTCCTGAAGCCAGTGCCGTCTGAGCGTCGTTCATATTGTAGAGCTGCGCCTTGTCGTAGATTTTAAGCACGAACTTATCTTTGAACTTGGGGTGCTTCTCTACCAGTGCCTGGAACATCGCCATGTAGGCGTTTAATCCGAAGCCCTCTGCGGCATCCATCCACATCGGGCCGGCGACGGAAAATTTGCACTCGACGACCCCCTCTTTTGGTGGCGTAGTAGCTACTGGGGTTCCGTCCCCTGTGGGCGCTGCTGCTGGTTTAGCACAGCCGACAACAACTATGGCCACTATGGCCAGAATGGATAAGAAAACCAATAATGCCTTTTTCAATTTATGACCTCCTTCCCTGACTGAGATTTCTGTAATTGGCTCTTGTCACTCACTTTCGGGATTTCCCTCCAAGGCTTTATTTTGCCGCTATCACCTCCTGTCTTTGCTTATTTCCTGTGTTTTCATCTATCGCCGATTTGATTGGGGCTATTGCATATACCTGACAGAATCAGGTTTGTCTGATGCTGGAGGAACTCATCCAGGGTGCAGTGCTTGCCGAGGAACCATCGCCTGAAGGCCCACATGTCGCCTAGGACGATGATGTCATGTGCGGTGAGCAGGGTATCGTGGTCTCTGAAATGGCCTGACCTACAGCCAGCCACCAGTATCCTGTTGAAGGTTTCCGCAAACTGGTGCTCATATTCCAGGAGCCTCTTGCGCTGGTCGGGCGACAAGTTCTTGGTTTCTTGGTACCAGAAGAGGTTCAGGTCCTGAATTTCGGCTGTCATGCGGAAATACTGTTCGATTGCCACGCGCAATGCCTCAACTGGCCCCGATTGCGAAAGAGCCCTCTCGCCTTCTCGTATGAAATCATTGACCACCGCCAGCTCCTCGTCCATTATCAGCGACATGATGTCGTTCTTGGTTTTGACGTAATGGTACAACGTGCCCACGGTAATTCCGCTTTCCCGGGCTATCTCGCGCACCGTGGTCTTGAGGAGCCCTTTTCTGATGAAGAGGGCAGCAGACGCCCTGATAATCTGCAGACGCCTGGAAACAGAATCCTGGTTGGCTTCGTTTTTTACCTTGTTGCCTGCACTTCTAGCCATACCTCGACTAACCCCCAGATAAGCGCTTAGCCGCGTCGCTGGAATGGGAAAATGCTTGTCAATCAAGCGCTTGCTCGATTATAGGCAACATACCAGCCATTTGTCAATAGGTTTTTTACATAATGTTTATGGTTTTGTGGGCTAGGGTCCGGCGAATATCTGGCAAGCCCAGATTCTGCCACTGCCGTCGATGACGATGCCCATGCCTGCCCTGGTATATGCTGTATTGAGCATGTTGGTCCTGTGGCCCGAAGAGTTGTACCAGAGCTGCGCCATGGAATTTGCGTCGCAGGGGGTGTTGTCCTGTAACACGTTCTCGGCACAAGCATTCATTCCAGGCACATTTGCCCTTATGGAGTTACTCCTGGCGCTGAAATTATCATGGCTGAGGTTGCCTGCTGCTGCCATATACTGGGCGTGCTGGCGGCAGAGCCCATCGATATATGAGTCCCTTGCCAGGGCAGCCTTGCCGTTGCTTGTCCTTATTGCATTGACTGCATTAAACAGGGCTTGCTCGCAGGCTGCGGCGTCAGCGGGCGATGGCGATGCCGGTGGCGGAGAAGTTGGCGCTGCAGCGACAGTTATGGTTACCGACCTGTTGGCGCTGCCGACTGAGTTGGTAGCAGTAAGGGTATAAGTTCTGGTGCTGGACAAGGTTGCCGTTGCGCTGCCGGAGGCAGGGACGCTTCCGATTCCAGGCGACAGCGTAACCGAGGTGGCGCCAGACGTGCTCCAGGTCAGCGTAGTGGTGCCAGTACCGCTGAGGCTGGTAGGGCTGGCGGTGAATGTGTTGATAACAGGCGGAGTAGCGGGCGGTGCTGCAGGTGACGGCGATGCCGGTGGCGAAGTTGGCGCTGCAGCGACCGTTACGGTTACCGACCTGTTGACGCTACCGGCTGAGTTGGTAGCAGTAAGGGTATAAGTCCTGGTGCTGGACAAGGTTGCCGTTGCGCTGCCGGAGGCAGGGACGCTACCACCTCCGGGAGACAGCGTAACCGAGGTAGCGCCAGACGTGCTCCAGCTCAGCGTGGTGGTGCCAGCGCCGCTGAGGCTGGTGGGTTTGGCGGTGAAGGAAATGATAGTTGGCGCAGAGGTGGGTTGGGGTGGCGCTGCCGAAGTAACCACCACCGTTACCGACCTGGTTGCTGTGCCGCCAGGTCCGTTTGCGGTCAGGGTGAAGGTGGTAGTGTATGACGGTCGGACGGTAACATAGCCCGTGGTGTAAGGGAGAGTGCCAATGCCGTTGCTGATGTGTATAAATGTGGCGCCGGTCACATTCCATTCCAAGTTAGTGGTGGCGCCGGCCGGGATGCTGGAGGGTTCCGCTACAAAAGAGATGATAACGGGCCTGGCTTGAACTGCCGGCGGTGATGCAGGTTGAGTAGAAGGCGGCGTTGAAGGTGTAAACGCAGGCGGTGACGGCGGTGGCGATGGAGGCGATGGTGGCGGTGTATCAGTGCCAACCTCAACAGTAACGGACTTGGTGACGCTACCAGCAGCATTGGTAGCAGTCAGCGTATAGGTGGTGGTCATGGGGGGTGAGACGCTGCTGTTACCACTGCGCTCGACATCGCCTATGCCCTGGTCTATGGTAATCTCGGTAGCGCCAAAGACATCCCACCCAAGAGTGGCTGTATTTCCGGGTGCCATGCTGGAGGGGGTAGAATTGAAAAATTCGATGCTTGGAAGTCGCCAGTCAGCCCCTGCGGTTGACGGCTGACCATCAGGCTGAGACGAGGTTTCTATAATGATTTCGCCGGTACCGGGGTTTATGGTTACTTTGTCACAAGCAAGCCCGGTGGCACTCAGCGCTACGGCAAGTAGCAACACAAAAACGATATTTTGCAGTGCTTTCGCTCGTGACCGCATGACCGGTACTTCACCTCAGCAAATGATACAATATTAAGCCTTCAAGCTCTTTGCGGTCAAGCCGCCATGCTTCGCCGCTGGTGGTTGACAGGTGCGCATAGCTGGGATAGACTTCTGGAAATGAGTAGAAAAACTGGGCCAAGCTGGTTCGATAACCTGAAAATAAGCCTGAAGCAATGGCTGGGGATGAAGGTAATACTTTGCGATAGCTGCAAATATGATTGGCGTGGCGCCTGTCGCCGCCCTGAACGACCCAACGCCGTGTGGTGTGCCGACTACCAGAAACGAGGCGCGTGATAATCGTCGCTGGTCGCTCGTGTCTAGCTGACGGTCATGTTATATTTGGTCTCGTTACCCTCTCGGTACAGGGTGAAGATGACCTTTTTGCCTTGAAGTAATTCGGCTTCGCTTTCCCGGCGCAGTTTCCTGAAGTCAGCCGATTCCAGAAAGGTGCGTAGCAGCTCCGCTTTCTCCTCGAAATCGGCAGTGCCTTTGCCAGCCAGGTACTCTTGCACCAGCCTCTGATACTCTTTCCTGGCAGTGGTCTCAATACAGTGGTCGAGGGTGGGAATCAGTTGTATTTGAACCATCTATATCTTCCCAGATTATTAGGTGTCACCTGCCCACAGGTCCTTCGTGGGAAGGACAGGTGACCCATTCCGTTATTACGGTCACCCGAAGGCGGGTAACACGTAAGTAATTTCGTAGGGGCGGGTTTTCAAACCCGCCCGCCCCTGCATGTTATTTTTGGACAGCCTGGTCTATAAACTTGTCCCTATAATTGCACCAGGAGAAACAGGCCGGCGAAAAACAAAATTATGTAGGTCAATATTTTAAACCAGAGTTCCCTGACGCGAATCAGGCTGCCTACGACGATGCCGATTACCAGGCCGGGCAGAACCATCGCCGTCATACCCAGTTTCTCCATGTCCATTTGCCCCCCCAGCAGGAAACCGATGATGAGCCCTACATTGAGGAAAAGCCAGAGCATGGACAAAGTGGCGCGAAAGCTCTCCTGCCGCTGGAACTGGCGGCTGGCATAGTACACGATGGGCGGTCCGCCGGTGGCGAACAAACCATGGAAAATACCGCCCCCGATGAGCAGCGGCAGGCGATAGTACCAGCGCAATTGTCCGGCAGGAGCCCTCTTGATGAATATCATGGCTAGCTCTGCCAGCGATACCACGATGATGAAAGCGCCCAGCACCATCTTCAAGGTGCTTTCATCGGCGACTCCCCGGCTCAAGATGCCGATGACCATGCCCACGATAGCCGGTGGCAAAATCTGCAATAGTAGCGTGCGCCAGTCGATGTAGCGAAACCATCGGCTCACCAGCCAGATGCTTTGCAGCAGCCCCAGCATCACCAGCATCGGCACCAGCGTTTCCAGTGGCAGCAGATATACACCTAGTGCCAACGCAATGAGTGTGCAACCGAAGCCCAGGATGGTCTCAGCGGTATGTGCCAGGACCAGGATGCACCCCAGCAGAAAGAGCGTCAGGGCCACATATTCCTCTGTATAAGATGTTTAGCTCTAGAATA
This sequence comes from Chloroflexota bacterium, assembly GCA_016875925.1. Taxonomy (GTDB): domain Bacteria; phylum Chloroflexota; class Dehalococcoidia; order GIF9; family UBA5629; genus VGOF01. Next base: position 21,915 of record VGOO01000010.1, on the reverse strand, counting down.
AGCGAACCGTATAATACAATCAAAGGCATTGCAGATACAACATTTTCTGGACGGAAATACATGAGAGGCTCAGAACCAAAAGGGGATGGTGGCAGCGGCTGGGATTGAACCAGCGACCAAGGGCTTAAATTTTCAAGATTCTGCGGTCCAATTCAATAATTCACGGAATTGGGCACAACTGTTTAACTCCATAAAAAAGTGACGTTGTTGGCAATCACCGGATGTTGCTTGCAGAGATATAGTGGTTGCGCTCATCACCTACCAAACTGAGATGAGCGGTAATTATCTGGTCTTTTTTCAGTTTTGTAGCGTCCTCGGTTGTCCTAACCGCTATCTTTTCACCGATTCTTTGCTCGAGTATATTTGCTAATCCTGGCACAGTTTCTGATTTTTCAATATCAATAATAAGCTCCCAGAAGCCACTATCAGGCAATTTCTTGATATCAATGATTTTGGCAGTAACAATGCTTTCGTTTGGAACAGCGGGAACACGAGATGGTGGTGGCTCCGATGGGATATCTGATGGAGGTAATGAAGGCGAAAATTGACAACCTGGCCATAGAACCAACATCACAATGGAAATTATAGTCAGTAACAATGTTACTGTAATTTTCTTGGTATGAGCACCTTGTATCAAAGCACCACATTATACCATAGGACCCCCAAAACCTGGGGGCCAGGGTAAAATTGAGAGGATTGCAGGATCAATAATCACCTGGATATAATATAAGTCTGGAATGAAAGGACTCGCAATATATACCATAGTAGCCCTCACTGGTTTTTTAATATACTCAATGTACTATGCTATTGTAGGTGACAACGCTCCATTCTGGACTATTATAGTAATTGCATGCTTACCTGTCATAGCATTTGCCTCAATGTACCTGATTAAGAATCGCTAAGCTAATCGTGTAAATGAAATAAGGGAGTATCCATTCCTTGCTTCAAATGAAGCTAATTCCTTAGTCCACATATGTGCATTGAATTTCCGCTGGGAGCAAAATTGGCGTTCTTAGATTCTTGCTTAAACAAGTTGGAAGCAGCAATGACCATTGAAGGGGTAAAATGTTTTTTGGTGCAGGTCATACCTGTACGAACTTAAGACTTTTTTAAAAAGGAGCTACTCAGATGGAAATCAAAGAGGCCATTAGAGCGCGCAAGAGTATAAGGGGTTATAAATCTGAATCAGTTCCCAGGGCAATCCTCACAGAAATTTTGGAGACAGCTACCCGTGCACCGTCAGCTATGAATACACAGCCGTGGGAAATAGCTGTCATTACTGGTAAAACACTGGATGATTTGAGGCAAGCCAGTGTAAAGAATCTGACTTCCGGAGTACCACCCGAATCATATGCACTTCGCAAGCCTTTTGATGGTGTTTACAGACAACGCCAGGTAGACCTGGCTGTTCAGCTCTTTGGGCTCACGGGAATAGCCAGGGAGGACAAGGATAAGCGAGCACAATGGATGGAAAGGGGTTTTCGATTCTTCGATGCTCCAGCCGCCATTATGATATCAATCGATACATCATTGGGAGTGGACCCGTCTCTGCTTGATATAGGTGCCCTTTGTCAGAGCATTTGCTTGACTGCATTACAGTACGGTCTAGGCACTTGTATTGAAAACCAGATGTATACAGAGGCAACCAGGGAAATATTGGGCATACCCGAGTCAAAGCGCATAGTAATTGCTATTGCCATCGGCTATCCGGATTGGGATTTCCCCGCGAACAAAGTCGAAAGCAATCGTGAGCCGCTCCAGAACGTTACCACGTGGTATGGCTTCGACTAGAGCGCCTGAAAGTGCATTATTACGGAACTATCGTCAACAAATTTGAATAGTGCACTTGAAATATGTGCAGGCCATCTCACCAGCGCATTTAATATTGTTCTTAGCGCAATGAATGGTTTAATAGCCCACTTAAAAGCCATAAATTCGATAGTAAAGAAAAAGGTAAACAAAAGTGGCAGCGGCTGGGATTGAACCAGTGACCAAGTCACCAATGTGTGGCTTCTATTTCTCTACACCGGCTGGTGCGTGCTGCTTCAGAAATTCCACCACCTCTGAGGTGACTTTCTGGTGCTGTCCCATCAGCAAATGACCGCCACTTTGCAGTGCAATCAATCGCGCATCTGGAATGTTTTGGGCGGTATATTGGCCATGTGTAAATGATACTAATCCGTCGTCTTCAGCATGAATAACCAATGTGGGTTCAGTAATTTGACTTAACGGGTAATCAAGGAAAGTAAAGTGAGTCCTATCGTTAAGCATACCCGCCTGGCGCTGACTAATTGGGTGAATCGATGGGATTAATACATCGGAAAGCCAAGATTCCTCGTCTGAGGTCAGTCCAGCCTGTACTTCAGGAGAGACCCCAAAAAATGAAATTAGGCCAGACTCAAAATACCTTGCAATCAACCAGAAGACGAAGTCCGAACGAAATATCCCCTGATGAATTACTTTGTCCGTAAAGTTCATGGGTTTCTCTGGATGGCTGACTGCTGAGATCATCACCAGCGCTGAACAGCGGTCAGGATGGCGCAAAGCGAATTGCAGGGATGATGGCCCACCAGCAGAGATTCCTATGATGGCCACGCTACTGATGTCCAACTCGTCCAGCAGGTCTGCAAATGTATCTGCTTGTGCAGCAAAGGAGGCATCAGTAGGGAGTGGGGTACGCAGAAAGCCAAAGCGCGAAGGGGCTATCACACGGAAATCATCATTCAAGAACACGCGGGACAGGATAACACCCTGGTCATAACCACCACCTGCCCCGTGTATCACCAGCACAGGATAGCCATTCCCAACGTCGGCGTATTCCATTGGGCCGGATTTAGTCTCGATGACATGGCTGCCAGCTAGAATCCTTTCTTTGGCAGCACGCAATTCGCGTTGATAAGGCGGGTAGATCAGCGCTGTAAATAAAACGGCTAGAACACATAGAAATATCAGAATGCCCCAGCCAACCCTTTTTATATAACTTACCTTGTTCATTGTCGGGACCTACTTTATCACTTCAAGTCTTGACGCAAGGTCAATATAGCCTCTTAAATTCCCCTAGATTGCCACGTCCTTCAGCTGAAGGACGCGGAATGACAAAAAAGTGGTGGCAGCGACTGGGATTGAACCAGTGACCAAGGGCTTATGAGTCCCCTGCTCTACCGCTGAGCTACGCTGCCACGCCCTAAAAAGTTAGCACAGTCGAGTTGGAAGTGTCAATGCGGGGGAATTCCCATATCACAGCAGCAGCCGGCAGCAACTAGACGTCCAGGTTGCGCACGTTCTTGGCGTGGGCATGGATGAAGGATTTCCTGGGCGGTACCTCGCTGCCCATCAGGATATGGAAGATGCGGTCAGCTTCCATAGCATCTTCCAGCTCCACCCTGAGCAACGTCCGAGTGGACGGGTTCATGGTGGTGTCCCAGAGCTGCTGTGGGCTCATTTCGCCCAGGCCTTTATAGCGCTGCACTTCAACCCTGGTGCCCTTCAGCTCCTTGAGCTTAGTTTCCTTCTCCTTCTCCGAGTATATCCAGGAAATCTGCCTGCCCTGCTGGATGCGGTAGAGAGGTGGCTGGGCGATAAACAGGTGGCCGTTGGTAATCAGCTCCTGCATATTGCGGAAGAAGAAGGTGAGCAGCAACGTTCGGATGTGAGAGCCATCTACATCGGCATCGGTCATGATGATGACCCTGTGATAACGGAGCCTGGCGAAATCAAACTGGTCGCCAAAGCCGCCTCCCAGGGCAGTCACTATAGCCCTTATCTCCTCGTGCGATAGCACCTTATCCTTGGGGGCCTTCTCCACGTTGAGAATCTTGCCCCGCAGCGGCAAAATGGCTTGAAAACGGCGGTCACGTCCCTGCTTGGCTGAGCCGCCGGCAGAGTCGCCCTCTACCAGGTACAGTTCGCAGACGCTCGGGTCATTATCCGAGCAGCCTGCTAGCTTGCCGGGAAGTGTGGCAGCATCGAAAGCGCTCTTCTTGAAGATGAGGTCGCGCGCTTTGCGGGCTGCCTCCCTGGCCTTAGCAGCAATAACGCACTTTTCGATGATGGACTTGGCATCATCAGGGTGCTGCTCCAAATACAGGGACAACTGGTCAGCAACTATGGCTTCCACATGGCTTTTCGTCTCCGGATTTCCCAGTTTCGCCTTTGTCTGGCCTTCAAACTGGGGCTCAGCTAGCTTAACGCTGACCACCGAGGTCAACCCTTCACGCACGTCATCGCCGACAACGTTAGGGTCTGAGTCCTTGACCAGCTTGTTCTTTCGTGCGTAGTCGTTGAGGATGCGGGTGAGCGCAGAGCGAAATCCGGTGAGGTGGCTGCCGCCATCAATGGTGTTGACGCAGTTGGCAAAGCTCAGCGTAGATTCGGAAAAACCGTTGTTGTATTGCAGGGCTACCTCGACCATGGTGCTGTTAACCGAGCCTGCCAAGTAAACGGGCGGGCTGTGCAACACCTGGCGACCCTTGTTGACCCGCCTCACCAGGCTGGCAATGCCGCCTTCGAAGTAGAAGGTAGCCTCCTGATCCGTCCGCTCGTCTTTGAAACTTATTTCCAGTCCCTTGTTCAAAAACGCAAGCTCTTTGAGCCGCTCACTGACAGTGTCGAAGTTATAGTTAATCTCCCCAAATATCTCTGAATCTGCCAGGAAGGTAACAGTTGTGCCGGTATCCTGGCACTTGCCGGTGACCTTTAGGGCACCCTGGGGAATGCCACGCTTATACTCCTGGCGGTGTATTTTATCCTGGCGCTTGACCTCAACCCATAGCCAGGAAGAAAGGGCATTCACCACGGAAGCGCCTACGCCATGTAGCCCGCTGGATACCCTGTAAGTTCCGCCGCCGAACTTAGCGCCGGCGTGCAGCCTGGTCATCACCGCCTCCAGAGCTGAAGTATTGGTGGCAGGATGTATATCCACCGGTATGCCACGGCCGTTATCAATGACCGTCACCGAGTTATCTCTGTGGATATTAATCTTAACGTAATTGCAGAAACCGGCCATGGCTTCGTCTATGCTGTTATAGACTATCTCATAGACCAGATGGTGCAGCCCGTGATGGTCGGTGCTGCCGATGTACATACCAGGGCGTTTCCGCACCGCCTCCAGGCCATCCAGTATGCGTATATCCTCTGCAGTATAGTCGCTGGCTGAATTGTTACTGTTGATTTGCTGTGACATAGCTACACTACTCCGCTAAAAGGCACAGTAGTTTTGCGCAAATACTTAGATTTAGCATGGCAGGCACGAGATGTAAATCCCACATCTAGTGCTGGAAGGAAGAATCACTACTAGGGGTTGCATTCGCTCAATTATATCACATTTTGGGTTGGAAATTCAAAGCGCCCGCATCGCCTGGTAGCATTTGCCGCCGCAAGGGATGCCGTCGTCAGCCTGGATTCAAGGTCTCCCTGGCCGCGTGCTCCCCAGCGATGCGTCCGAAGGCAAAGCACTCAGCGAGGTTGCCACCTCCCATGGGGTAGAGCTGGCCATAAACAGAACCAAGCTCTCCCGCCGCATAGAGCCTGGGAATTGGATTGCCATAGGCATCCAGGACCTGAGCCTTTTGATTGCGCCGAGGGCCTCCCTGAGTATTAGCGCTCCCAGGCCACAGCTTAATAGCAAAGAAGGGCGGCTCCAACAGTGGGACTAGCGCTTGCGAAGGGCGGCCAAATGCGGGGTCATGCTTATGTTCACAGTAGCTGTTGTAGCTTTGGACGGCTTCTCTCAGTACCGCAGCTTCCATCCCCAGCTTGCCGGCCAGCTCTTCCACCGTCTCGGCATGGGCAATCCAGCCTTTCCTTATTTCCTCCGAGTTATCCTCGCTCCACCGATACATCCTGTGCAGCATTGGGCCATAAAACATCAGCGGTAGAGGGCCTGCTTCGATTCGGCGGCGGTCGAAAATCCAGTAGCTGGGCACGCGGGGATATTCCAGACGGTGACTGTCGTAAAGAGCTAACTCGTAGTACAGTGTGTGGCGTTTGAATTGCTCATTTGTATACCGTTTACCATGTCTGTCCACAATTATGTAACCGCAGTAACTGCTGCCAGTTGCCTCTGCAATCAGGAACTGCAGATAGCCCTTGGTTCCCTTGAAGTTAGGCCCCAGAGCTATTGGAAAATCAGGGGGCTTGAGGACAAAGCAAGCCGAGCAGCAGTTCATATGCCAAAGTGAAGCCCCTGCTTCCTGGGCCATCCTTATGCCGTCGCCTGTATTTGAGGGTGAACCAGCAAAATAGGTTGGATAGACCTTGAGATAATTGAGCTTCATCTCCTCATCATATTCGAAGCCGCCAGAACACAAGACCACAGCCTTCGAGGCTCTTATGTTTGTCTCCTTGTCCTCACATCGGGCAGCAACGCCCAGGACTTCCCTTCTCTCATTGGTAAGCAGCCTCTCTGCCTTGGTATGGTACAGAACCCGGATATCCCGTGTTGCCACCTGCTTCTTCAGGAATCTCATCAACCCATGCCCTAAACCCCTGAAACTATAGAGGTCTATGCCTTCGCGTCCCGGCAAATCATGTTCGCCGATGCCGTTTGCCATCAGCCTTATCCTAGCGCCTTGTCTCTCCAACCATTCCTTGTTCTGCGACAGGTACTCTGCCCAGGCATGAATTGTCTCTTTATCAGTCCAATACAGCTCTGGATTCACTCTGCAAAGGTTCTCCATGTAAGTCCTGGCAGCAGCGACATCGCTGACAGATAAAAACATGCCTACTGACATGCTGCTATTGGAGAGATGGCTGTTGGCGGGCTGCTTTTCCAGAATCACCACGCCGGCACTGTTGTCATGAGCAGCAATAGCAGCTGCCGCACCAGATGCCCCAAACCCCACTACCACTACGTCTGCGGTACTGTTCCAAAGTGTCTTGGTTACTACCAATCGCACCCCTTGCTCTTAGCCAAACAGCCTAAGACGAATGACTCCAACCTGGCGTAGTTTTCCATCACCGTTGACACGCCGGGCCTAATCCTCCCGCTCTTGCCGTTTCGCTTCTTTTTCCAGAACACGTAAAGCGGCGTCGCCAACGGTCTTCTGGAGATGGGCAAGCAGTTCCAACGCATGTCTTTGCTCCTCCTCCCTCATCCTGGCTATCTGGTCATCGGAATACTTGAGCATCCCCCTCAGTATCTCATCGTTATGCTGCCCAATGATTGGGGGTGCAGTGTACTTATCATCCTCGATACCCTCCATTTTCATTGGATTTCCCACCAACCTAACCTCACCACCCAGAGGATGTGGCAAGCTGAGTATCATGTTTCGAGCCTTGACCTGCGGGTCAATCACCACCTTGTCAATGGTATTTATCGGCCCGGCCATGATATCCTCAATGTGAAACAGCTCTAGCCAATCCTCTGCTGGTGCTTTGGCTAGATGTTCTTCGATAATCCGATTGAACTCCTCGCGGTGTTTCAACCTATCTTCACCCTTCATAAACCGGGGGTCTTCGATCATCCATTCTGCGCCTATGACCTTGGCCAGCCTGGGCCAGGATGGGCCAATGGCCACGTATCCCTCCTTGCATTTATAGACTCCATAAGGCAGCAGCGCCAGGTGACCCGAGCCCATGGGGCCAGGCACGATTCCGGAACAAAGATAATAGGAGAACTCGTAAGCCATGGCTGACATCATGGAGCCGAGCATCTCCACATCGATTCTTTTCCCTTCCCCGGTGCGTTCCCGCTGGGCAAGGGCAGAGACCACGGCTACCACGCCAAACAGCCCGCCGATTATGTCGGCAGCAGGAAACCCAGGCTTTACCGGAGGACGACCTGGCTCTCCTGTGGTGCTCAGCGTCCCAGCAACACCCTGCACCACCGTATCCACAGAGGGGCGATTGACGTATGGCCCGGTTGCCCCGTACCCGCTGATAGAGCAGCAGATAATCTTAGGATTGTATTTCTTCAAAGTATCATAATCTGCGCCCAGTCTTTCCATTACACCGGGGCGGAAGTTGTCCCACACCACATCGGATATCTTAACAAGCTCATAGAAAGCCGCCCTGCCGCTATCTGTGGCTAAGTCCAGAGTCAATCCCTTCTTGTTGCGGTTGAACGCCATGTAATAGAAGGACTGGCCTTTGTGACCAGGACCAGGAGCGAAGCGGCTGAGATCTCCGCCTGGTGACTCAATCTTGATAATTTCGGCCCCCAGGTCCCCCAGCAGCATAGAGCCATATGGCCCAGCTATAGCACGCGATAAATCCAATATTCTGTATCCGCACAAAGGTCCTGCCATCTTAGCCTCCTTACTGCTTGCGTTTTATGTTCTCCCGAATGTAATCGGCCACTTCACTTACCATAGTTCCAGGGCCGAATATCTCCTCTATCCCCTTTTCCTTGAGGAAAGAAATATCCTCCGGCGGTATAATCCCCCCCCCGATAACCAGCACATCATCTACTCCTTTTTCCTTCAGCAATTCCACCACCCTGGGAAAGAGATATTTGTGAGCGCCGGAGAGACAGCTCAGGCCGATGGCGTCCACATCCTCTTGTATGGCCGTATGCACGATTTTCTCTGGCGTCTGGCGCAAACCGGTGTATATGGTCTCCATCCCTTCATTTCGCAAGCCAAGCGTCAGCACCTTAGCCCCGCGGTCGTGGCCGTCCAGGCCAGTCTTGGCTATTAGAACTCTTATGGTTTTTTCCTTGCTCTTGTTCATTTGTCTTCTCCTAAAGCGCAGCCGGCTGATACTCCCCGAAGACATCTCGGAGAACATCGCACATCTCCTGCTCGCTGACATAGGCTTTGGCGCATTCTATAAAGTGTGGGATGAGGTTTTCATCTTCTTTCTGCGCTTTGACCCTCAACTCCTTCAATAATTGAGACACGGCTCGATTGTCTCGACTTTTCTTCATCTCGGTGAGGCTCTTTATTTGCTTATCCTCTGCCTGTTCCCTCTTCACCGGGTCATAGGGATGCGGCACCAGATGACCTGTCTGCACCTCTAATTCATTCTCGCCAACAAAGCAATTAACTCCCACTACCAGGTCTTCACCAGTCTCTATCCTCTTCTGCCGCTCGAAGGCGCTCCTGGCTATCTCGCGTTGCATGTAGCCACTCTCTATGGCAGCTACCACTCCGCCCATAGACTCAATCTTTTGTAGCTCTTTCCAAGCCGCTTCCTCGATTTCATCGGTCAGATGTTCCACGTAGTGGGACCCGGCAAGGGGGTCCAGCACCTTGTTCAGCTTGGCTTCGTAGTACAGTATCTTGAAGGCGTCTTCAGATAGCTGCGATGCTTCCAGGCTCCAACCCAACCCCAGTGGTTCATCAAAGGGAGGCATGGGGATGGGGAGCCCTCCCGAAAGGGCTGAGGCGATGGCACCTACCACCGAGCGGGTGAGGTTGTTAAGAGGACGCTGAACAGTACAATTCTCGTATCCCATGTGAGCGCCCGCAGGCTGCCGCAACAGCATGCTCCTTTCGTTCTTAGCCCCGAATTTCTCTTTCACTATCTTAGCCCACATCCTTCGAGCCGCCCTCTGGAAAGCTATCTCTTTGAAGAACTCCATGCTGCCTCCAAAGGCATTTACCGAGAACCTGGGGGCAAAGGAATCAACATCAAGCCCAGCATTAACTCCTTCCCGCAAATAAGCGCATAATATGGCCATGCTGAAAGCCAGGTCTTGCTCCCTGGTAGCTCCCGCGCCCCTGATATGATAACCGCCTATACTGGTGATATTGACATGCGGGCAGTGCTTGGTGAAGAACACCAGGCTGTCACGGAACATTCTTATCGAATGTTTTGGGGGGAAGATGTATGTGCCACGGGCGATGAACTCCTTGAGGATGTCGTTTTGCGGGGTCGCTCGTAGCTTGTCCAGCGGTATCCCCCTCTTCTGGGCAAGGGCAAAGTACATCGCCACGATGATGTTGCAGGGACCATTGATGGTAAAATTGGAAGCGATTCTGTCAAGCTCCAGCTCGCCTTGAAAAGGCTCATAGATGACCTCAAAGTCCCTCAGGGTATCCACGGCAACGCCGGTCTTTCCCACCTCGCCGCGGACCAGTGAATTATCCGAATCGTAGCCGCACTGAGTTGGCAAATCAAAAGCCAGATTCGGACCACGCCTTTGGCCCCGCTTCTGCATCTCGATGTAATAATCCCTGGTATCTTCCGAAGTCCCATAACCTGAATAGGTTGCTGCCCTTACCTGTCCGGAAGCGGCAGGCAATCCTCTTCTCGGCGCTGGCAGGGCTGGCGATGTGGGGTAAGTGCCGGCAGTAAAAGGATACTCGCCGGGAAATCCAACCTGGGTCAGGAAATCGAAATCCTCGATGTCAGCAGGAGAATAAAACTCAGTCGGCGATTCCTTGAGCCAGAACCTTTCCAGGGCTGGCTTCAACACCTTCTCTTCCCATTCCTTTCTCCGCTGTTTTATGTTTTCGATGTCAGCACTCATGGCTACACCTCCTTCATTTTTCACAGTTCATGCCATCCGCCCACCTTCACTCGTAAACGGTGGCACAAGGCAGAAGCTCTACGGGAACACCGGTAACTCTCTCTATGTCCAGGTAAACACGGCCCGTCAGGTCCCGCCCCCACCCACTCAAATTGAAAGGTGATGACGGGATGACCACCAGGTCCGGCTTGAACCCTCTACGTGCCACATAACCCTGAATGTGGTCGATGAAGTCCTGAACTACCAGCAGGTCCCCCATGAAAATATTGCCGCCAAAGAAACGGTTCTGTGGGACTTCAATATCTATTTTTGCTGCGCTGTTTGTAAACAGACGCGTCTCAGCCAGACATTGTTCCAAAGAAGGCTTTACCAGCTCTGAAGAGAGAAAGAGAACTCGCCTTGCTCTACGGGCTTCAATGACCTGCTTCAAATCCTCCAGGTAACTCACCCTGAATCCGGCTCCCAGAAAGACCATGCCCAGATAGGCATCGAAGTCCGGTGAATAAGGATAGGAATGCTTGCTTAAGTCCAGGTTTATCTGAACTGTGCTTGTGCCTCGTTGCACCTTGAGGCTAAGCGCATTTGCCTGGCTTTGTCGCAGAGCGGAAAGAAGGTCACGGGCTTGCGGCCTGCTGCGAACCGGGAAGCCGCTTATATCTAAAATTATGTCGCCTTTCCTTAAGTCGCCGAAATAAGCAGGGGAATTCTTTACCACCCCTATTATTTGAGCCAGGTTCTTGCTTTTATGATAGATATTTTCCTCGTACAAAGTGGGCATGGCTACGATGGGGCAATCGTGCTTCTCCCGAAGCTCCCTGACCTGCTCGATGACAGCTTCCCAAACCCGATGAAAATCGACTTCAGGGATGGGCGAGAAGCACCTGGTATATCCAGGGAGATTAACCTGTATCATATTCGCTTCCTGGCTTGCGGCGTAGGCAACCGTAGCAGAGAGGTCATCTAACATCTCGCTCATGGTGTCCAGCGGCCAGGGAACAATGACGGCAGCATAAGGAATAAGGTGCTCCTTGAGCAACGGCAGGGCATCAATCGCCGTTTGAGAATTGGAGTCTCGCATTAGCCTCTGGCGCCGTGATGGTGAGGAGCTATTCAGCGAGAAATACAGATAGACAGGCTTCAGTTCAGACATCTCAGCAACCACCTTTGGCGTGAGATTGTTGCCATTCGTGGTAATTCTGAATGGCCTTGAGGTCTTAGCCCTGAGCCTGCGGAGCATGGCTAGAAAAAACGGGTGCGTGGTTACTTCATAGACAGAACCCAAGCTGGGAAACAAGGCCAGGCCATTCTCCGGCGAGAAGTACTCAATTCTGGTCTTTATCTCTGCGAAATCTTCTTCCGCCGCTCGACTCATGCCATTGCTGACGGCCACTGACGGTGGATTGCCCCTGTTGCAACAGAAGACACAATCGCAGCTACAACTGCTACCGGCATAATCTATAACCTCGCCAGTGCTGCCGGTGCTGGGAACTATCCAGTCATGAAGGTCCTTCAACTTGAAACCATCGACCTCGACCGGTTTTCCCTGATACTCGAATCCCACCAGGGCCAGAATTGACTCTGTCAATTTAGCAATCAAGTCTATTCTGGGTTCGTACAGAGAGGCATTGGCCACACTCTGGAAAACAGCGCCATCGCCGTTTTCTGGTTCCAGAAGCCGATTCCCCCTGGGCGCGCCGAAAGCTGAGGGGGCAGAAGCCTTATCCAGATTGCAAAACAGCGGATAGTTTTGCTCCCTGTCCATCAGCCACCTGAAGCCATCGACTTTGACATCCTTGCCAGAACTCTGAGGAACAACCACGTTGAGGAGGCTCTCTAGAACTGCCCTTACCAGTTCAGCGAGGCGATGGTGAAAGACAGGCGTCTTGGCCGATTCCAGGTCGAGCCGATAGCGGAAGGCGTAGTCCTGTTGCGTTTCATCTGCCTTTGAATGCCGGTTTACGCTTTTCAATGAATGCCTTAACACCCTCCTGCACATCTTCAGTTATCCAGGAACGCTCCATTATGACCTTTAGCTCGTTTTCTTCTTCCAAGCTCAGACGACTGTAAAGCAGCTTGTTGATAATGGACTTCATGCCTGCCAGTGCTAAAGGCGCGTTCTCGGCGACCTCTTGAGCCAGCGAATAAGCGGTAGAGACAAGTTGGTCTTCAGGCACGACATAATGAACCAGTCCCATTTCCTTTGCTCTCTGGGCTGTGAAGAATTTGCCGGTAAAGAACAGCTCTTTGGTATAGGCTATCCCGATAAGTCTGGTGAACCTTTCTATGGATTTGGGAAAGTATACCAATCCCAGTTTCACCGGGTTTATCCCTATTTTGGCTGAATCGGCGATGACCCTGAAATCGCAGGCTGCTGCCAGGTCGCATCCTGCGCCCACCGCATAGCCGTAAATCATGGCAATAACAGGGCAGGGGCAATTCAGCACGCTGTCTATGGTTCTCTGGACAATGTTTCCACCATCCTGCTCACCGACCACTGCCTCCAGGTCTGCCCCAGCACAAAAAGCCTTCTCTCCGGCGCCACGGAGAACTACTGCCCTGATGTCTCCGCCAGGCTTTATGCCGTTGAACGTCTCAACCAGAGCGCGTCCCAACTCCGGGCTGAGTGCATTCCGCCTCTCCGGTCTGTTCAGGGAGACAGTGCAAATGTAATCCTTCTTCTCTACAATAAGAATGTCGCTCATGTCTTCTCCTTCCTAGTTTTAACTAAAACAGGAAAGTTGCCGCAATTGAGACTAATCCGATACTCCTACTACTTGACCATGATGCTAGGAAGCCAGGTGCTCAACTGCGGGAAGAAATAGACGATAACCATGCCTATCACCATTATTATGAAGAACGGGAGCATGCCTCTGATTACGTCACTAATGGGAGCCCCGGAAATCCCCTTGACCACATACAGGTTCATCCCTACCGGAGGAGTCACCAGGGCCATCTCCATGTTCAGGGTTACCAGCACCGCAAACCAAATCCCATCGAATCCCAGAGAGATAATCAACGGATAAACGATGGGCAGCGTAATCAGCATCACAGAAATTACTTCCAGGAACATGCCCAGAATGACATAGATGAGCATCAGAATCCATATCACTGCCCATCCTGGCATGTTCATAGCGGAGATTGCCTGAACAACTGTATTGGGAACCTGGAGCAGTGTTATAAACAAACCCATTATCAAAGCGCCAAAGAATATAGCCAGTATCATTCCGCCACTGGCTGCGCTTTGGCGCAACACTTCTGGCATCTGGCGAAACGTTATCTTTCTTCGAGCCAGTGCCATGATGAACGCATAGAGCGCCACTACCGCGCCAGCCTCCAGAACGGTGAACAGCCCACTGTAAATCCCAAAGAGGATTATCGCTGGCGCCAGCAATCCCCATATAGCCGTTTTGAAAGCGCCGAACCTCTCCCTCCAGGAGTAAGGCTGTATCTTGGTATAGGCGCCAGTTCGGCTGCAAATGATAGCAGAGTAGGCGATGAATAGCGCCATTATCACAATGCCCGGGATAAAACCGGCGATAAACAGCTTGCCCAGAGATTCCTCGGTCAACGCCGAGTATATAATCATGGTGCCGCTGGGGGGAATCATGATTCCTAGGGTTCCTCCAGCTGCCAACAGTCCATAAGAAAAGCGCTTATCATATCCACGAGCTGCCAGCGCCGGCAGCGCCACCAGCCCAATGGTAATAGCTACCACGATGCTGGATACTGAGATAGCAGCGAACACCGCGCAGGCAACCACAGTGGCTATTGCCAGGCCGCCGGGAAGGTGTCCAAACCACTTGTCACACAGGTCATAAAGCTCACCGCCGGCACCGCTGCTCTGGAGTAGCTGGCCGGCGATGATGAACAGGGGCAGGCAGGCCAGGGCGAAGTTGTACAGAGCGCCATAGCTCACGTTAGGAATCGCCGTCAACGCGCCAAAACCACCATATATGGTAAACATGCCCGTTATCCCAACCAGAGCCAGGGCAACGAAGATAGGCAGCCCGCTGCCGAGCAGCACCAGCATCATAACTACCAGCCCGGTAATAGGAGATACATAATATAGCCAGGCGGCCACTCCCACTACAACCAGGAAGGAACAGACCAGTAGAATCGGATTGTCGCCCAGCCCCCCACCTTTCTCTAATGGCTGAGTTCTCAGAGTGTTGAATTTAACCACCAGGTCCTTTATCAATTGCAAGCCGAGAAGGATGCCGCCAAGCAACAATGCCAGCTTGGGTACCCACATCGGAGCCACAAAGGTGCCGACAGTTGTCTCGCCCGTCAGGGCAGCTTTCATGAAAAAGCCGTATCCGTAGTAGATGAAGATACCAACGAAAAGCAAGGTGATGATAAGGGTCATGGTATCCCAGATGGTCCGGGTTCGAGGTGAAAGGCGGTTCATCAGGATATCCACGTGAAGATGCCGTCCTTCTCTCTGGACATAGGCCATGGAAATAAAGCCGAACCAGATAAGGATAAATATGGTTACTTCCAGAGTCCAGATAGTGGGACTGTTAAATACACGTCGGGCAACTATCTCATAGCAGGTGATGGCTGCCGCTATCAGCATGATGATGCCGGCGAAGGTTCCGCTAACCCGCGACAGGAAGTCAACCACCTTGCCCAAGGCACGCGCTATCCCCGTCATCAAAGCACTCCTATTGTTGCCATGCAGAATTCAGCTATTTCAACTCAGCCAGCAACCGCTTGCCATGTTTCTCACAGGCATCTTTCCAGGTTGCCTTAGCCTCCCTGCTGGCATCTAGCGTTGTCAATATCTGGGTGGCAAGCTCTTTCCCCAGGTCTTCCTCCAGCATCTCGGTGAGCGGAGTGCGAGCCAGCTCATGGAGCCGCTTAACCTCTGCGGCAGGAAAGTCAAAGACTTCCACCCCCGCAGCTTTCAATCCCTCGCGAGCCCTGCTCTCGTCTGCCATAGCCCGTTCAATAGAATACACCTCTGCTATAAGGGCAGCTTCCGCTATGGCCTTCCTTTGCGCCGGAGTCAGCTTGTTCCAGAAGGTGAGGTTGGCCGCCATGTTGAAATTGGCGGAACCAGTGTAATAATACTGGACATATTTAGCCGACTCATACCACTTTCTCTCATAGAAACTGGTAAGGCCACTAAACACGCCCTCTATAGTGCCTCTCTGAAGGGCCATGTAAACATCGCTTGAGCTAATCATCGCCGGAACAGCACCTAAGGCCTGCAACAGGACGCTGACTGACTTGCCCAGCGACCGTATCTTCTTCCCCTTGTAGTCCTCCAATTTGTAAACAGGCTTGTTGGTCAAAGTACAGAGATTAATCGAATACCCCATACAGGTAAGCATCTTGGTATTTGCCTTTTCTTCGAAGGCTGGGGCAATCACCCTATCCATGAAGCCGCCGTCGGGCCCGGCATCATAGGCAGCCCGAAAATAATGGTCCTGGTCTTTGTAGAAGCCGGGGAGCAGGCCGCCGAATATCTCTGGCACCTTGCCAGCGAACATCATAGCCTGGATTTGTGCCATCTCAACCCCACCATCAGGCAAGACATTAGCCATTGCCATGTCGGTATAGAGCTGCTGGGCAGGATAGTGGCTGAACTTGAGTGTCCCTTTGCTCCTGGCTTCCGCTTCCTTGATAAACAGATCAACAGATTCGGTAACATAGTGCCCCACAGGCATCTGGCTGTGTATCCTGACGTTAACCACCGACGCCGCCTCGGGTGCTTTGGTGGCACAAGCCGCCACAGGCAGCACCAGCGTTAGGCTCAGGATAACGGAAAGAACGAGTAATATTTCCCTGGAAATCAACTTAG
This sequence comes from Chloroflexota bacterium, assembly GCA_016875925.1. Taxonomy (GTDB): domain Bacteria; phylum Chloroflexota; class Dehalococcoidia; order GIF9; family UBA5629; genus VGOF01. The sequence continues at coordinate 5,695 of VGOO01000010.1, read as the reverse complement.
ACATTTGTCACCTCCCTCGTTTTGTCCTTTGTATCTATCTTTGTTGTGTAATAATCACTGCGTCAAGGGACCGATTCCGGAGCTAATTCATCAATTCAACTACTTCCCTGACGTCATTTATCTTCTCCAGCTCTCTAATGGAGCTTATAATTTTGGCCGACTTCGCAGGGGAAAAAGCCCTCTCCAGAAAGTCGCCCGACTTGGCTGCCAGGGTGGATTCCCACTCGCCGACAGATACCGCGGTATCTTCGCCGGCTAACTCAAGCCTTTCATTAACCTCTTTCCCGTCGCTCAGCCTTATCTTAACCCCAGCTTCTGTTGGCAACAGGGATTCGTCCTGTATGACTCTGGTCTTGGACATCATCTCTCGAACTTCAGGCCCATTAACTGCCTCATCGGTGAAATCGGATTCCACAGCCCTGCCTTTCAGCAAAGCTAAGGCGGCGCAATAGCGGAGGCTGAATTTCCCCTCTAATCCGGTTTGAGGCTCTGGCTTTCCGGCCACGGTAACAGCGGCTGCGCTTGCTCTCACCTCCAGGCTGGCTATCTTGGACGCTGCTGGTTGATATTTCTCCTTGATTCTCAGAATACATCGTACGGTGGGGTGTGTCAGATAACATGAAGAATATCGCTTGTAAACCACTCCCTCTATCTCGAAGGGGCGACCCAGACTATCCATCTTGGATTCATCGAATCGCTGCGACAAGACCTTGCTGAACCCGGCTTCGCCTTCTAATATCTGCTGCGGGGCGGTAAACCCCTTTTCCGCTAGAATGGCAGCGAGCAAGCCGTTGCTGGCAGCCCTTCCAGCGTGGAACGGCTTGCACATAGTTCCGAACGATTGCCTCAAGCCTGATGCCTGGGTTCCGGCGATACCCAGCGCCGAGACGATCTTGTCAACATCCAGGTCAATCAGCTTGGCAACGGCTGCGCAGGCGCCGAAACAGCCCAGCGTTGCCGTGGCATGCCAGCCGGCGGAATAGTGCTCCGGATTCACCGATTCTCCTATCCGGCACTCGGCTTCAACGCCAGCCACTATGGCCTCTATCAGCCTCTTGCCACTGATTCCGCGATGCTCCGCAACAGCCAGGGCTGCCGGTATCAACGGCACCGAGGGATGCCCAATCATGCCCATGTGCACGTCATCGTAGTCCAAGAGATGGGAGGCAGTGCCATTGACCAGGGCTGCATTGATGACGTCAACTTTCTTCTTTCTGGTAATCAAAGTTGCTTGCGGCTGGCCAAAGAATGGCAAAAGTGCTTCAAGCATGATGTCCATGTCGCCACTGCCGTCGAGGTAGCCCCCTACGGCCACCCCAACCCAGTCCAGAACACACAGCTTCGCCTTGGCTATTGCATCCTGGGATATATCGTCGTAGGCCAAACAGCAGACGAACTCAGCCAGTTTCCTAGTAGCGCTCACCGGTCACTTCTCCTTCGCGACTTGCCTGAGATGGCGTTGTTTTATTGGTCTCGGTGGTCTGTCCTGCAGCGCGAAGCCAGTGGCCAGTTTACACAAAGCCGATGTCACAGTCAAACCCGCGCAGAGCGTAGCTGACTATCTCCTCTGGTCGAACCTGCGGCCGAGCAGGAAAGAGGCAAGGGTTATCTTTTGTATCTCGATGGTGCCGCCGGCAAGCCCCCAGCCCCAGCCATCACGCATCATGCGCTCTACGGGGTAATCCTTGGAATAGCCATAGCCACCGTGTATCTGCAAAGCCATGCCGGTAACCTCTCTCACCATTTGATTGGCAAAGCACTTAGCCAGGTTTGCTTCCAGCGGAACGGGCAGTCCGGTGGCAGCATTAGTAGTGGCCCGGTAGATGAGCAAGCGTGCCGCCTCCACCCTGAGGGCTATGTCCGCCAGCATGAACTGTATTGCCTGGAACTCGCATATCTCCTTTCCCCACTGCTTCCGCTGCAGGGCATAAGCCCTGGCTTCTTCAAACGCGCCCTGGGCGATGCCGAGGCACATGGTGGCGTTGCCGCAACGCTCAAGGTCAAAGGCAGTCATCAGCTTCCTGAATTCGCCTTCTCTGACTACCAGGTTTTCCTTCGGGACACGGCAATTGTCGAAAATGAGGTCGCAACTGGGAATGCCCCTCAAGCCCATAAGTTGCTCCTGCTTGCCAAAGGAAAAGCCCGGCGTTCCCTTCTCGATAAGCAATCCGCCTATCCCCTTAGCCCCCTTCTGCTCACTAAGCCTGACATATACCATGTAGGCATCCGACTCGCCGCCGCCGGTGCAGAAGCGTTTTTGCCCGTTTACCACATAGTGGTCGCCATCGAGTACCGCCCTGGTGGCGAGGTCGGTCAGCGCCGAACCCGCTTCCGGCTCGGTCATGCCGATAGAAATCAACGACTCACCCCGGCAGACGGGCGGCAGGTATTTCTGTTTCTGCTCCTCGGTGCCGAATTGCTCTACTACCTTGACCGGCCCCACGTTGGATTCGAAAACCGGCGCAGCACATAAGCTCGATATTCGTGCCAGTTCCTCGATTGCCAGGATTGCCTCAAAGGCAGTTTTCCCCTGCCCCCCATATTTAGTAGGTAGGCATAGACCCAGAAGCCCGAGATCCGCCAGCATTGTTAAATACTTGCGAGGCATATGCTCGCCCTTGGCTTCCCATTCCGCAGCCTTGGGGCGAAACTCTTTCTCTGCCAGGTCATGCACCATCTTCTTCAACATTTTCTGCTCTTCGTTCAATTGAAAGTCCATCTTCTCATCTCCTGGCCTCATATTATAGTATAATTTCACCTCGATAGGAGACGACTATGGAATCGAAATTCAGCTTTGAGAACAAGAAAATCGGCAATGCTGTGGTCAAAGTCTATGCCGACCGCCCCAGAACTGTGTATGAAATGTTTTCGAATACAGCAGGGGAATACCCAGCCCGCGAAGCGGTCAAATTTGGCGATATCTGTCTGACATATCAAGAGCTGGGCCAAAGGGTTGACGCCATTGCCTTTGCTCTGAGCCAGGATTACGGCGTCAGAAAAGGCGACAGGGTTGCCCTGTTTCTGAAAAATGATGACTCCTTCCCAATCGTTTTCCTGGCCATTTCCAAGCTTGGTGCTATCTCGGTGGTGCTGAACACGCGCTTGAAGAAGGCTGAGCTGGAATATCAACTGGACCTCACTAAACCCCTGGTGGCCGTGGTCGATGGCGAGATATGGGATGCGGGCCTGGACAGCCTCATTAAACACAAAATGGAAAGAGGCGCCTTAGAACAGATTTGGAAAAGGGAAGGCATCTGTCCGCCAGCAGACGGCGATGAAGACGATATCCACACGCTGCTTTTCACTTCGGGCACCACAGGCAAGCCAAAAGCAGTCCAGATTGTCCACCGCAACTTCATTCACAGCGCCATAAGGATGGAGCAATACATGACAGAGGTTTTGCGCATTGCTCCCCCCCAGAGTGGAGGCAAGACACTAATCGCCGCGCCCTTATTCCATGTGATGGGTCTCCAGGAACAGTTGATTTCGTGTCTGAAAATGGGGAATACCAGCATCCTGCTCAGTGCGCTGAGCATAACTGCCTTCCTGGAGCTGGTGGAGAAAGAGCGAGTGGAGTTCCTGGTTGGCTCGCCGGCAATATACCGAATACTGCTTGGTTCGGAAGAGGTAGGGAAATATGACCTAAGCTCGGTCAAGATAGCCGGCTTCGGCGCAGCGCCCATGTCTCCAGATTTGATGGCGCTGATGAAAAAGGCGTTTGTCAACGCCAAGTTCTTCAACGGCTTCGGTTTGACCGAGGCATCGATATCGCTGGCCGCCATTGACCATGAGTGCATCGAGAAGCCCACCTCCATAGGCCATCCCAGTCTTGGCTGCCAGGCCAAGATAGTTGATGAGAACATGAAAGAGGTGCCCAGAGGAACAGTCGGAGAGATAGCGGTGAATGGGCCAAACGTGGCTGCCGGCTACTACCATGACCCAGAAGCCACCGAGAGAGCCTTCAGAGAGGGCTGGTTCTTAACAGGAGACCTGGGCAGAGTAGACGAGGACGGATTTTTCTACGTGGTCAGCAGGAAGAAGGACATGATAAACAGGGGCGGCGAGAATGTGTACCCTGTAGAGGTGGAGAACGCCATCTGTCTCCATCCAAAGGTGCTGGAGGTTGCGGTTTACGGGGTGCCCGACAAAGTAATGGGCGAAAAGGTAGCTGCGTCCATAGTGGTCGTCCCTGGCACGGAGCTAACCGCCGAGGAAGTAAAACAGTTCTGCAGCGATAAGCTAGCAAAGTACAAAATCCCGGAGTACATAGTGTTCACCAGCATGCTACCCAAAAACCCGGGTGGCAAGGTGATTAAAGAAGAGCTGACCAGCCAACTGTCTCAACAAATTGGCAAAGGTTGAAATTTGAGAGATTGGATAGAGGCTACCTGTAGCGGTCGTGCTGGTAGGTTAGCTGCAGGAGCTTGGTGATAGAGGGGCCTTTGGGTTCGGAGGTGCCGCAGTTGCCGCTTTCAAAGTTGCGACATACAGTGCAGGTGATGTTGTATTTATCCAACTCGCTGATGTTCAGGAACAGGTCACACTTCTCGGCGCTACGCTCATACCAGTCCTCCAGAAACTCAGGTATGGTTGGGAAATGTGCCCTTATGCACCTTGAGCCGAACATGCGCCGCTGATACAGCTCATGGCAGGGATAGTAAACCCTCAACCTGTGCCTCATGATATATTGATACTCGAAGTAGCACCCGCTAAACCGAAACTGCGAACTGGCACATGCCGTCCTGGGGCAATGTTTTCTTCATCTCAGTTATGATGCGGTCTCCGGTCTTCTCCGCTGCTGCGTCGAAGCTGGCAAGACAGAACGCCTTGCAAGGCAGGCCCTGTATGCCGGCCTCCTGCAATGCTTTGTGCATGGCACAGGCCGAGACCTGCAATACCACCTCCCTGGTGGTAGACTTAGTTATGTTCCACTTGTCCATTGGTCTCAAGCCCAGTATGGAAAGCTCAATGTAGCGTTCGAAGCGGTGAGGGAAGGAGACGCCGGTTTGCCTGGCTACCTCCTCTATCATCTCGCCAGTGCGGTCCAGGTACTTGGAATCCACCAACTCGATGGTCAGTTTCATCACGTCCTGCCCCAGCTTCTCCAGCGTCCTGGCAACGTCTTTTTCATCTTTCCCCTGAAGGCTCTTGGCCAACACAGCGACGTCAAACTTTGCGGTGATGTCATCCACCAATCCCTTGTCTGAATCGAACAGTAACGGTTTCCCTGGCTGTTCCAGTGTCATCAGCCTATCTTTTATGGGGACTTTGCCCAGTTTCCAAGCAGTGGCCATTATTTCGCCTCCACGGGAAAGTTTACCTTCAAAGCGCCTTTGGGGCATATCTCCACGCATTCCATGCAGCCGGTGCATCTATCGAAGCGCACGCCAGCCACGATGAAGAAGTGGCGGTCTATTTCCTGATATTTCCTGGGGCCTACCTTGGTGACCACCCCCAGCACATGGCTGGGGCAGATGAGCAGGCATTTGCGGCAGGACAGGGGGTCATCGCATTTCTTTTCATCAAAAACAATAGTCGGCAGCATATCTCACCTCTTCTCTTTTTACCATTCGTTAGCCAGCGCCGGAAGGCTGGCGCGTTCTATCAGCTTAATGGCATCTTGTGGGCATTCCGTAGCACATAGCCCGCAGCCGAAGCATTGGAACTGGTCTATAAAGGCTTTGTTCATGGTGGG
>VGOO01000009.1 GCA_016875925.1 Chloroflexota bacterium | reverse complement strand
TCTTTCTTCAGCATGGAGCGTGAGCTAAGCAGGCTGCTGCACAGAAAGGTTGACCTGCACACTGCTCAGGACATGAGCCGCTATTTCCGCAACGAAGTAGTTCGGGATGCCGTGGTGAAGTATGGCTAGGCCGGATAACCTCGCTCGCCTGCATCACATGTTGGATGCCGCTCAAAAAGCCGTTGAGTTCAGCCGTGGAAAGAGCCTCGAAGAGATGCGGCATGATGAGCTTTTGTGTCTAGCCCTGGTACGGTTACTGGAGATACTGGGGGAAGCAGCCAGAGGCACTGCTATGTCGCTTCAAGAGCGTTATCCTGAAATCCCCTGGAGAGAGATAATCAGTACCCGCGACAGGGTGGCACATGGCTACCTGGATATCGATATGAGCATAGTTTATTCCATCGTAGCTAAAGATTTGCCGCCGCTCATTACCCACCTGGAAAGGATTGTCGCCCAGGAGAGCGGTTAGGCGGCGCAGCCGTAGTTGCAAGATGCAAGGTGCAAGATGCAAGTTGCAAGTCAGCAGGCGGGAGGCAACAGGCAACAGGCAACAGGCGAGAGGCGGGACTCGTCGCTCGTCGCTCGTCGCTCGTCGCTCGGGGCTCGGCGGTAGTTGCAAGATGCAAGTTGCAAGTTTCAAGCGGGTGATGAAACTAGCCTAGCCCAGCAGTCGGCCATCGAGGCGGTTGATGACCAGTCCCGTGGGCAGCTTGGGGTGAAAGTAGGTGGATTTGCCGGGCATCCTGTCGCTGACTTCAGCAATGGTCTTGATGGTGGTCACCGGCACCGGGTTGAGCAGGAAAGCCAGTTGAAATTGCCCGCTTTCTACAAATTGTCGGGCGGCGCCAGCGTCCGGCGTATAGGCTACATTGGGAGCTTTCTCGGTTGTAACCAGGCTCTCGATGATGAGGTGCTCGACGATGCTGACATCCAGCTTTTTGTACACAGCCGACCGCTCCTGCGGCATAACGTCATCCAGCGAAGCTGATTGGCGCAGCCTCAGCACCACCAGTCTCCCATCCTCCAATCCCAGCACCGCGGTGGTTGCCCCTTTGACTTCGGGCACTCCGCTTTCTCCCAGAGCAATCGTCTCTACTTCAAAGAAATCAATGAGACGTTTTTCCAGCGTTTTCATGGTCTTGGCTGATATGCCCCGCACCAGGCGGTGGACAGGCAGTGCTATCAGTCCAGGGTCGGAGAAGGAAACCAGCGTCATCATGACAAAGTTGAACGCCTCGTCACCATGCGGCCAGCCTCCCTGTAGCCGTTCGTCTCGGTAGGCCAGTGCTGTCTCGTAGCGATGATGGCCATCGGCGATAAAGATGGGCTTGGAGGCCAGATAGTGGCTCACCCGTTGCACAAATTCAGGCTCGTTTGCCATCCATACTCTGTGCGCCTCGCTGCCGTGGTTAATCTCTATTATCGGCCGACGTGCCATCTGGCCGGTTAGCAGCTTGGTCACTTTCTGGCCCGGGTCATCGTAAAGGCCGAAGAGAGGGCTGAAGTTTGCGGCGGTAGCTCGCATCAACTGAAGTCGGTCGCTCTTGATGCCGGGCACAGTGTGCTCGTGGGGGAATATCATTCTGCTTTCCCAGGGTTCTAGCCTGACGCAGGCGGTAAACCCCAGACGCTTCTTTCTGGAGTCGTTATAGCTGAAGGTCTGCTCATGGATATAGAACGAGGGCACAGGGTCAGCTTGCAGGATACGTTCATTGAGCCACTGGTGGAAGGCTATCCTAGCTCTGAGATGCTTGTTGTTTTTTTCGTTATCGTCTGGCAGAGCTATGCCGTGTTCCAGGCGGACAATGTTATATTCGCTCTTTTCATAGTATGCCTTCTGTTCGTCGGGCGATATCACGTCATAAGGCGGGCAGATAACAGATGACAGGTTGCCTGCTTTTTGCTGGTTATAGCGTATTCCAGGAAAAGGACAAACTTCAGCCAAGTTGATTTCTCCTCAGATGGTCACGTACTCAAAGCACAAACGAAGTTGGCGGCACTAACGGCCGCCAAGCATTATCCCGATCGGGACGAATAAACGGTAACACGTCCACGCCTAGTTGCCGCTCAGAAGCTCAGTGACAATGGCGTTTATCTCCTGCCCAGGCGCCTTCCCTTTGAGTTGGGGCATTATCTGCGACATCAGCTTGCCCTTATCCCCTGGTCCCTTTATCCCAAGCTCGCTGATTGCCTTGCGCACAAACTCAACGACCTCTTCGCGGGTCATCTGTTCTGGCATGTAGGCGAGCAATATCTCCAGCTCTGCCTTTTCCTGTGCCACCAGGTCCTGTCGGTTCCCCTTTTCGAAGGCTTCAATGCTTTCCCGCCGTCTCTTGGCTTCCCTGTCCACGACAGTAATTATGCCCTGGTCATCAATTGGCTTGCGCTGCTCGATTTCAGCGTTGTGTATGCTGGAGAGGAGCATGCGCAAAGTCGAGCACCGCAACTTATCTTTTTGTCTCAGCGCCTGTTCCAGGTCGCTTCTGATGGTGTCCGCCAGAGCCACTTCTAGCTGCTCCTTGCGCTTTTGCGTCGCTTAGCTGCCTGCTTTCGCTTCCTCTTCGCGCTGGGCTTCTCGAAGAAGCCGCGCCGGCGAGTTTCGCTGATGACACCGGCCTGTTGCACCTTCTTGGTGAACCGCCGCATCATGCTTTCAAAGCTCTCGCCATTGTTGAGTTTGACTTCTAGCACGTAGAATCACCCCTTCTTTTTCAGGAATAGTAGTCGGTTTCCATGCCAGCGGCAGGCCAACTAACGAACTGAAATTGTAGTCTCTATATGCGATAGTGTCAAGTTGGAGCGTAATGCGATTCCAAAATCAAGCGATGCGTATCTGATTTGGGCAAAATAGCCTTTATCCTGTATAATGTCAGACGGCAAATTGAGCCATGACTATTTGACGCAAGGAAAAACAAAATGCAAGATACCGTATGCAGCAAGAGAATAAGGATAGGCAGACTTAACATCAAATATTTCAGCGGTGGGCATGGCGAGCCTCTGGTGATTATCCACGGAGGAGGCGACGGTGCCAGGTCGTGGCTGAAAAACGCCAGGGAGCTTTCCAAATACTACAATGTGTATATTCCGGACCTTCCCGGCTTCGGGGGAAGCCAGTCTATCAACGGCAAGTTCAGCCTGCCCGAGTATGTATCCTTTGTAGAGGACTTTTCAAATGCCTTGCAGCTTGAATCGTTCTACCTGGTGGGACATTCCATCGGCGGAGGCATTGCCCTGCATTATGCTTTCAGGCATCCTGATAAAGTGAATGCGCTTATCCTGGTAAACAGTTTCTGCCTGGGCAAGGAAATTGCCCTCTGGGTTAGGGTTCTCTCTGCCTCAGCGCTCTGCAAATCTCTGGGCAAGGCAGCCCTGGCGGCCATCAAAGCCGCCAAGTGGCTCATCTACCAACTCAGTATTCCCTTCTATTTGGGCGACCATCTCAACGACGTGAAGCTGGACATGGGCAGAACCATGACCACGTTGAAGGGCCAGTCCTCTGTGCTACATCATCAACTTCCAGAGCTGTCCATACCCACGCTGGTCGTCTGGGGCGCCAGAGACATTATCGTTCCCACCAGCCATGCCTATGTGGCTGCTAATACAATCCCTGATTGTCAGCTACACATATTTGATGACTGCGGGCACAGCGCCTACAAGCAGAGAATTCCCGAATTCTCTCAGATAATCACCAGATTTCTGGGACGGAACCACCAATCGCCCTAGTCTATCTGCTTGAACATCTTGCCCCTGGTGCCGCAGATGGGACAGGAATCAGGTGGCACCCCCTCGGCTGTGTAGCCACATACTGGGCACACGAAATAGGAATAGGCCTCCTTGGCAGTCCCCAGGCTGTCCAGTAGCTTCTGATAAAGCCGGGCATGCCCCTTTTCCACCTCACTGGCAAAATGGAACGACCTTTCTGCATCGCTGTTGGCTTCGGCCTTGGCAGCCTCTATCATCTGGGGATACATGCTCTTAAACTCATGCGTCTCCCCCATAATAGCTTCTGCCAGGTTCTCCTTGGTGCTCCTGATTCCCTTGAGCACCTTGAGGTGGTTGTGTGCATGAACCGTCTCCGCCTCGGCAGCGGCTCGGAATAGCCTGGCTACCTGCGGGTAGCCTTCCTTGTCGGCGGCGGCAGCGAAGGCAAGATACTTGCGATTAGCCTGGGATTCACCCGCAAAAGCCGCCTTCAGGTATTCTTCTGTCTTCGACATTATCTCCCTCCCTTATTGTAATAATTAATGTCAGGTGAGCACGACTTTCTTAGCCGTCTTTGAACCCAATTCGATAGTGGCTTCCATCGCAGAAAGGCATCTTTGAAGATTTACCGCAGCGGCACAGGGCAAACGTGTTTCCAGAATCAATATCCTTGCCATCTGTGCCAACAAGCCGACATTTTCCTGCTACCTTGTAAGGGCCATCTCGCTGAACAGTTATAACAGTTTCTGTCTTTAGCTCTCCGGGCACCTCGTAGCTCAGGGCACCAGTGGGGCAGGTATCGATTACCCTCTTTATCTCGTCAACATCAGCGGCATCGATGTTGACCCAGGGACGCTTGTTGATATCGAAAACCTGGGGCAATTGACGGTCGCAGTTGCCGGCACGAATGCACTTGTCGCTGTCCCAGAATACCGTTATCCTGTCGTTCTGGTATTTCCGCTTCACTTTTGCACTGCTTCCAAATAACCCACCTTATCGGTGGGGAAATAAAAATGCCCACAAGCTGCTTCATTATACCGAAAAATCATCTTAAAGGGGGAGGTGGTGGCAGATTGCAGGTTGTTTAGGCTTTGACTTGGCTGTCAGCAAAGCGCTTGGCTACCAGCAAACAACAGGGTGGTTTAATCCCGTAGGCAGATGAAGACCTGCAAAGGAAGCCTGCCACCGCCAGCTCGGTGAAACAAGATATTATAGGTAACGGCAACCACCACTGTTTGTGGCGATATGCCACCGAGCATCTTTTTAGTTGTTAAGTTTCTTGTTGTCTCTATTTAGACAGCAAGCCAATAGGTAACACCCATCTTCCATACTTATCATTTAGCACCACAGCAGCAGACCCATAGGCTGCTGCACCGCCGGGGAGGATGCCCTCAATTCCCGGAACTATAGCTGGGATATAGCCGAAAAAATGCGCTGCCAGCAAGAAGAACAACACAGTCAAGCTAGCAAAGACGACGACATGCATTACCGACATTTTGAAGGTACCAATGGTCATGTAGGCGGTGAAAATACCCCAACACACGAACAGCCAGGCGAGACCTGCGCTATCCAGCTTCACCACTCCGAGCCACTGCATCAGAAAAGCAAAACCGAGGCTGATCCAAAATACACCATAGGAAGCAAATGCAGTCAGGCCAAAGGTGTCACCGCGCCGGGCATCTATTAGGCCGGCGATAACCTGGGCTACTCCACCCCAGAAGAATCCATATATGAGCGGCAAAGTGCTTTCCATCAAGCCCATGTTATGGATTTGTAGGAGAATTGTATTCAGCCCAAATGCTGCCAAGCCTAAAGCACCAGGGTTCGCCCATTGAACAGCAGACTGCTCCGTAACTTTAGACATTAGATGGTATATTTCCTCCTTTCGGTTTGATTGTCTTCAATTCACATAGCGTGCTGGCTGGGTTTGCCACTTGGAGAACCCTACTTCTTTCTCCCTGATACCAGCATATCGACCACCGAAGGGTCAGCCAGGGTGGTGGTGTCGCCCAAATTGGTGATGTCCCCCGCGGCGATCTTAGTCAGTATCCTTCGCATGATCTTGCCGCTCCTGGTTTTGGGCAGGTTGTCAGCGAACTGTATCTCATCCGGCGTAGCTATGGGCCCGATCTCCTTGCGCACATGGGCTATCAGTTCTTTCTTAAGGGCTTCGGAATTCTCGACCCCAGCCTTCAGGGTTACGAAGGCATATATGCCCTGTCCTTTTATGTCATGTGGCATACCTACGACGGCTGCCTCGGCCACCTTTTCGTGTGATACCAGGGCACTTTCCACCTCTGCAGTGCCGATTCTGTGGCCAGAGACATTAATAACATCATCTATGCGGCCCATCAGCCAGTAGTAGCCGTCCTCATCCATACGGGCACCATCGCCTGAGGTGTACACGCCGGGGAATTTGAGAAAATAGGTGTTCTTGAACCTCGCAGGGTCGCCATATACCCTTCTCATCAAACCAGGCCAGGGCTTCTTTATTACCAGATGTCCGCCTTCGTTTGCATTCGCAGGAGTTCCGTCTTCTCGCAATATGGCGAGCTCGATTCCTGGGAAAGGCACTGTGGCTGAACCTGGCTTTAAGGGGATTGCTCCCGGCAGCGGGCTAATCAGAGCACCGCCTGTCTCAGTCTGCCACCAGGTATCCACAATGGGGCATTTGCTCTTGCCAATCACGTTGTAGTACCACATCCAGGCTTCGGGGTTGATAGGCTCACCCACTGACCCCAAAATGCGTAAACTGCTCAAATCGTGCTTGTTAGGCCATTCCTCTCCCTCTCTCATCAGCGCTCTGAGAGCTGTGGGAGCAGTATAGAAGATATTCACCCTATACTTCTCGACGATGTCCCAGAACCTGTCGGGGTGAGGGTAGGTGGGAATGCCTTCGAACATGAGACTGGTAGCTCCGTAGGATAGCGGCCCGTAAACAATATAGCTATGCCCGGTGACCCAGCCAATGTCTGCAGTGCACCAGAAGGTGTCCTCCTCTTTGACATCGAATATCCACTTGTAGGTCTGATAGACGTACAGCAGATACCCGGCTGTAGTGTGCAGCACGCCTTTTGGTTTGCCGGTGCTGCCGCTGGTGTACAGAATAAACAGAGGGTCGTCAGAATCCATCTTCTCAGGCTCGCAGACAGCCTTAATGTCTTCTGGCGCCATTTCCACATTCCACCAGTAGTCGCGCCCTGCTTTCATAGGCACGTCTATGTTGGCTCTCTTAACCACGATGACGTCTTTCACCTTGGGGCAGCTTTCCAGCGCCTGGTCTGCGTTGTCTTTGCTCCTGATCACTTTACCGCCGCGATAGTATCCATCAGCACAGATGAGCACAGTGGATTCGCAGTCAATCATCCTGTCTCTCAGTGCGTCGGCACTGAAACCGCCGAATACCACACTGTGGATAGCTCCTATTCTGGCGCAAGCCAGCATGGCAATTGGCAGCTCTGGAATCATGGGTAAATAGATGGTTACGCGGTCGCCTTTCCTCACGCCATGTTTTTTTAGCACGTTGGCAAACTTGCACACATGGTAGTGTACTTCCTGGTAGGTCAATGTCTTGCTGTCGCCGATATCACCTTCCCAAATTAACGCTGCCTTATTCTTGCGCCAGGTCTCGAGATGTCTGTCCAGGCAGTTGTAGGAGACGTTTAGTTTGCCTCCTATAAACCACTCATGCTTGGCATTGGCAAAGTCGGCCACCAGCACCTTATCCCATTTCTTGTACCAGTCAAGTTGCTCCGCCATCTCAGCCCAGAACCCTTCCGGCTCCTCGATGGAACGCTTGTGTATCTTCTTGTATTCGTCCAAGCTCTTGATGAAGGCTTGTTGAGCCAACTCCTTCGGAGGTTTGAAGACTCTCCTCTCCGCCATCATAGAACTGATCATTGTTTGCTGTGCCATGTCTTTTCCCCCATAGTAAATCTAAGAGTTATCTTAGCATGTTTCGCATTCAGTATGTGAGCCACTGTCAGAAACAACCGATAATCTGGCTCGCATATATTGTCCTATGCTTTAAGGATATCATATCGCAGCATAATAGGCCTCGGTAGTATTACTTCTTTCAGTATGCTAAAAACACCTATTCAGAAGTCGGCCTTTTTGCCTAGCTGGCTTGTGGCTACTGATGCTGAAGCCCAGAATAATTAGACGACATCGAAAGAAAGGTGGGTTTTGAACCCATCCTTCTTTCATCTTGCAACCTGAAACCTGCGGCTATAGACTTTTACCCTTTGACTTCTTGTTAGCGTTCTTGTCTTCCCTGGAAGGCCCGGCAAACTCCCTCAGCTTTTTAGCCATTTCCTTCAGCCGCTCATCTACCAGATAATTGATGCTGCCCCTGGGATAGGTGCCGCCCCTCTTTTTTTCACCTGCAGGCAGACCGGTGAGGACTTCGATGCCTTCATCAACAGTGCTTACCGCATAGATATTAAACTTACCCTGGCGCACGGCGTCCGCCACCTCTTGTTTGAGCATCAGGTTTTTCACATTCAGAGCAGGAATCAGCGCTCCCTGGTCACCCGTCAATCCCTTTGCCCTGCATATCTGGTAGAAGCCCTCTATCTTCTGATTGACGCCACCGACGGGTTGTATCTCTCCCTTTTGGTTCACCGAGCCGGTGACTGCGATGTTCTGCTTCAGAGGCACACCTGATAAACTTGAAAGTAGAGCATACAGTTCCGTTGACGAAGCGCTGTCACCCTCTACGCCCTCGTAGCTCTGCTCGAAACAAAGGCTGGCTGACAGCGAAAGAGGGGCATCCTGCGCATACTTCCATCCCATGTAGCCGCCTAGGATAAGAACACCCTTGTCATGTATCTTGCCGCTGAGCTGAGATTCTCTCTCTATGTTAATCACGCCGCCCCGTCCCAGGAAGGTCTTGCAGGTTATGCGCGATGGCTTGCCAAAGGCCACATCGCCCAGGCTGTAAATGCTCAAGCCGTTAACCTGACCTACCACGGCATCTGTTACGTCCACCATAATAAAGCCGCGCCCTATCATCTCCCTGATGCGCTCATCGGGCAGGTTATGCCTGAAGAATCGCTCCTCTACAGCTTTCTCTACATGCCGTGCCGATACTAATTCTGCACCTTCCTTGCCTGCCCAGTACTCGGCCTCTTGCACCACCTCTCTGATAAGGGCGAACCTGGATGTCAATTTCTCCTGGTCGGCTACCAGCCGTGAAGCATATTCTACTACCTCGGCTACCGCTGTCTTGTCGAAATGCCTCATCCCGCTTTTCTCACAGCAGCCCGAGATAAAGCAGGCATAGTGCATCATGTTCTCTTTGCTTCGGTCTATCTCATAATCGAAATCGGCCTTCACCTTGAATATCTCCCAGAAGTCCTCGTCGTACATGGCCAGATACTGATATAACCAGGCATCGCCAATGAGCAGCACCTTGACATCTATGGGCATGGGTTGTGGTCTCAGCCCCTGGAACATGACCAGGCCATACTGTTCGAAGGGGTCTTCGATGCGTGCTTCCTTGGTCTTGATAGTCCGTTTCAAGGCAGGCCAGACGCCTGGATTGCTCAATACATCCATGGCGCTCAGCAACAAATAGCCACCGTTAGCTAGTTGAAATGCACCGGGCTTCAGCATGGTATGGTCGCTGAGGTATCCGCCGAAGAGGAAGCGCCGCTCGGTCTTGCCGAAGAGATTGGCATAGTTAGGATTAGGCTCTGCGATAACTGGGGGACCGCTGGTCTCGCTATTGTCCACAAAAACATTCACTGAGAAGGGGAGGAACGGGTCACGACCTCGCATCAGTTGGCTGGCGGGAATGCCCATCACCGTTTGTTCACGCTCTTCCTTCTCCTTGAACATGTCCAAGTTATTCAGAGTGTAGGACTTCAGGTCTGAGAGATACTTCTGCGTCTGCTCCGAATCAGTATATTCTTTTACCAAGTCCTCAAATAGGCGGGAGACGGTGAAATCGGCCACGGCCTTATCGGATTCCTGCACCTTCTGGGCAGTCTTTCTCTCTATGTCCCGTGCCTCCTCAAAAGTGTCCTGGAGTTTCTTCAGTAGCTCGCCTCGTTTGGATTCTATTTCTTTCCTCACCGCCTCTTCCAATGTCATGTAGTCTTCTTGAGGCAGCGGTTTACCATTCTGCAGCGGTATCAAAGCTGGTCCGACGGGTGTCATTTGAAAAACGAAACCTTGCCGCTGTGCCTCTTCGCTTATCTGCTCAAAGAGCTTCTGCTGCTGGGACTGGCCTTCCTCCAAAGTCTTCTCCTTTTGTGATTTATACTCCTCGCTGGAGAATGCTTTGGCCAGCTCCTCTTTCAGTCGCTGTAGCAGGTTCGAGATATGCTCACGCAACACCTTGCCTCTCCCCTGTGGTAGGCTCAAAATCTGAGGACGGTCAGGGTCGGTGAAGCAATAGAGGTAGCACCAGTCTTTCGGAGGCTTAAGTTGCTGATTGACTTCCCTTTCCTTGAGCAGCTTCCTGATATGTTTTTGGACGGCGGATGTCTTGCCCGTTCCGGTTAGGCCGGCCACATATATGTTATAGCCCTCGTGGCTCATCGAAAGACCGAATTCAATGGCGCGTATCGCCCTGTCCTGGCCAATAAATTCCTGCAGCGGCACCAGGTCCCTGGTACAGTCGAAATCGAACCAGGAAGGGTCACATTGCCAGCGTAACTGGTCTGCGGATAGTGCGTACCTCTTTATATCCACGGCTCTCGTCTCCTGCGTTTTGTCTTACTTATTGCTCTAATCAGTTTATCACCAGAGGTCACATAATGGAATAGTTGCAACTTGCCACGTAACTTTTGGTCACTATTATCTTTGGGATAGGGTTGTGTGGGGGCAAAGAATCTGAGCCCTTCATTTCGTTCGGGGTGACAGGATAGGCATTCGGGGTGATAGAATTCATGCTCGGGATTGCAGAATGAGTACTCAGGGTGATAGGCTATTGCCAAGGGCTATCAGGTGCCTACGAAACGCATTGGTTCTTCATCTCAAGTAAGACGTCTGCTGCGTGAGACTGGTCTCAGGGCAAAGAAGCGGCTGGGGCAGCATTTCCTTGTTGACAAGTCTGTTCTGGGCAAAATTATCAATGCTGCTGAGCTTTCATTACAAGACGTTGTGGTTGAAGTTGGCCCTGGGCTTGGTGTATTGACATCCGCTCTGGCGCAAAAAGCTGGAAAGGTAATTGCTGTGGAGCTTGATGCTGAGTTGGCTGAACGCTTGAGAGACAGGATGCTCTCTCAGCCAAATGTTGAGGTGGTCAATGCCGACATACTCAAAGTCGATTTAGTGCAGCTTATAGGGCTAGGTACTGTCTACAAGGTTGTTGCCAACTTGCCCTACTATATCACCTCTCCTATCCTGCGTTATTTCATGGAGAACCGGTTGAAGCCTTCGCTGATGGTGGTGATGGTGCAGAAAGAGGTTGCCGAGTCCATAGTGGCGCGCTCCGGCAAGATGTCTCTGCTAGCAGTGAGTTTACATGTTTATAGCAGTCCCAAAGTGGTTACCAGAGTGCCGGCAAGAAGTTTTTATCCTCAGCCCAAGGTGGACTCGGCGGTGGTGCGCTTTGACATCTTGCCAGAGCCTGCAATCAAGGTGGCTGACATGGATGGCTTTTTCGACGTAGTCAGGCGTGGTTTCAGCGCGCCACGGAAACAGCTGCGCAACTCGCTGGCCAATGGATACGGCGTGAAACCTGCAGAGATCGAACCATTGCTAGGGCGTGCAGGGGTAGAGCCCCAGCGAAGAGCAGAGACGCTTAGCCTCGATGAGTGGGGCAGGTTATATAAGGCAGTGGCAACCGCAAAGGACGTGAGCAAATGCTAAGTTTGTTGGCGCCGGCCAAAATAAACTTGGTGCTCGAAGTGCTGGGCAAGCGGGATGATGGCTATCACGAAATCCGAAGCCTGATGCAAACTGTCAGCTTGTGCGACGTGTTGTATTTCGAATTGGCTGACAATGTTTCACTGGAATGTGACCAGCCTAACCTGCAAAGCGATGGTAACCTTGTAGTTCGAGCGGCCAGGTTGCTGCATGAGACCTGTGCCTGCAGTAAGGGGGTCAACATCAGGCTGGAGAAGCGAATTCCCCACGGTGCTGGTCTAGGCGGCGGCAGCAGCGATGCCGCGGTCACTTTATTGGCTCTAAACAAGCTCTGGGCGTTAGAGCTCACGCTGGCAGAGCTAGTTGCCCTTGGAGCAAAGCTTGGCTCTGATGTCCCCTTTTTCTTTCATCGAGGCACTGCGCTGGTTGAGGGTCGGGGGGAGAGAGTGACGCTTGTATCTCCATCATTGCCACAGTGGTTTGTCTTGCTTATCCCATCATTACCTTGCCCACCACAGAAAACCAGAAAGCTTTACTCCCGGCTGAACAAGAGCAATTACACTGATGGTGGCTATGTAACCAGGGCGTGGGAAGCCCTAACTAGCACCGGCCAGTTGCCATCCTCACTGCTATACAACGTCTTTGACACCATAGCTCTTGAAGCTTTCCCCGGCCTGGAGAAATACTGGAGAGTATTTAAGGAAATCGGTGCCATAAACATCCATTTGGCCGGTTCGGGCCCGACGTTGTTCGCTGCTACGGCTATTGAGACCAGGGCTGAGGAATGGCACCGACAGCTTCAGGAGCAGGGGCTTGAAAGCTACTGCGTATCTACTTTGGATTTCCAGGTGGCGTAGATGACAGCAAAGGCCAAATCGAGGTCGGCGCAATCCAGGAGATGGCTGGTGGTTAGCGGCATAGTCCTGGCCATGTTGGCCCTAACAGCGGCCATCATCTGGTCCTTCCGGTTTATTGAAATGTACCTAGAGACTTCGCTTGAGGGATTCGCCTGGGCGGGTTATTTAATAGTTTTTGTGGTTACCCTTCTCAGCAGTGCCACCATATTCATTCCGGCACCTAGCCTGGCAATAGTCATAGCAGCAGCTACACAGTGGAACCCTGCTATTGTGGCCATTGTAGCCAGTATCGGTGACACTTTAGGTGAGTTCGTGGGTTACGCTGCCGGCTATTGGGGAACCAGGATAATCGTCACTCGCCATGTGGCTGCTTACGATAGGGCGGTGGACTGGATGCAACGTCATGGTATGTTTGCTATTTTCTTCTTTGCTCTGATACCACTCATGCTCTTTGACCTGGTAGGTTTGGCAGCGGGAGCTCTGAGGGTCAAGCCCTGGAAATTTTTCCTTGCCTGCTGGGGGGGACGCATACCACGAGCTTTCTTTCTGGCCTACGTGGGCTACGGGATTCCCGGGTTAATCCGGCTATGGACATCCTGAGCGCAGGGAACGTACGAATTCCTCCTCTTCTTTCCTGGTCTTAACCATTCCGTCCAGCTTGGCGTTATGCAATGCTGTCAGCATCTCGCCCACTTGTGGCCCTGCGCTGATTCCCATCTTGAGCAGGTCGTCCCCGTTCAACGATGGCCTAGCAGAGGATAGCTTTGTCAAATAGAGCTTCAGATGTTCCCCAATTACTGGCGACTCCGTGGCTACCAGATTTGCTCTGATTGCCTGAGCAGAGTACGGGCGCAGAAAGCGATAGATTTTGCTGGGTTTCAGTTTGGGTTCGTCTAGTTCATGTAGCTTGGCTTTGAGCCGTATTGCATGTCGTGCGGCTTCGGCCATGGTTGTGGGAAGATTGAAGCGGGCGATGACCTGGCCCAGTTCGGTTTCGTTGAAGTCATAGACCAGCAGGCAGAGATAGACGGTGGCCAATGAGATATGCTTGTAGAGGCGGCGAGTTCTGGCAAATTTCTGGTCCAGCCAGCCGTTGTCTTTGAGGGAGAGATGGAGTTGCTTCAGCACCCCCAGTTCCTCAGCGCGTGTGAACACCTTTTCTGGCTTCGGTTCCTTCATCAGCATGTGATACAACTCGTGTCGCAAACGGTCGCTGCTGATGGTGCCCAGCATAGGTACATCGCGGCGGAGCAATACCTCTGTGTTTGCTTCTAGTCTGAAGCCCAGCCTTTGCTCATAGCGGAGGGCACGCAGGATGCGGGTGGCATCGTCTACAAAGCTGTCAGGATGCAGGATGCGGATGAGCTTGCGCTTCAGGTCTTGCTTGCCCTGGTACAGGTCAATCAAGTCGCCGAAGCGTTGGGGCATCAGGCAGATAGCCATAGCGTTGATGGAGAAATCCCTTCGGATGAGGTCGTCTGCCAGGAGGCCAGGCTTGACAGTAGGCAAGGCACCGGGTCGGCCGTAGATTTCCCTACGAGCTGTGGCCAGGTCGATACTGAAATCAGGATAGCGGAGGTTGGCACTGCCGAAGCGCGAGTGGGTGGTTAGCTTCCCCTGGCTTTCGTTTGCCAGCGCATGGGCTACCCTGACGGCATCACCTTCTACCACCAGGTCGATATCGTAGTTCGGTCGCTCCAGGAACATGTCCCGCACCACTCCACCAACCAGATACACTCCCATCGCCAGCTCGCTGGCCCTTTCCCCGGCGTGTTTTACCAGTGCAATGATGGGTGGAGGAAGGTAGGTTTCCAGTTTTGGTTTGACGTTTTCCGTCATCGACTTTTCAATCCCGTTTTGCTTTGAAAATCGAATACGTCCCCATGGCTTTGGCTACTATCTTGCCGTTATTTTCGATTTCTGATTCCATCACAGCGATGCTCTTGCTCTTGTGGATGATTCTGGTGTTGCAGAGGAGCGTGCCCGATGATACTGCAGCAAAGTATGCGACCTTGATTTCCACGGTGGCACACATTTCGCCTTCGTTCAAACGGGTATAAAGGGCAGTGCCCATCCCTGTATCCGCCATGGAATAGACAATGCCACCATGCAGTACGTTGTGCGGGTTCATGAGCTTCCCATTCACCTTTAGGGTACACTGGCTGCGCCCGTCTGCAATCGAGGTGAAGTGCAGGCCGATAAGCTCGGCAAAAGGATGGAATCCTGGCTTGTTGAGAGGAAATTCTTTTGGCATGTAATTACCTCATATAGGGCATGGTGGGCATTCTACCTTGTGGCTTATGTGTGGTCAATAGTCGCTCGTCGCTCGTCGCTAGTCTCTCGTTTCTCACTCCCCATCACAAGCCCCGAGTGACGAATTTTGACTGTTGCCTAACCTTTTGTTTCTTTGGCCAGAAAGCGGTCGTAGAGGAAAAGGCAAAGGTTGACCAGCGCCAGAACGATGAAGCCAGCCAGTCCGGTGACGCCGATGGTGAGGTCGGTTCCGCCGGCAACTACCATTAAAGCTAAGCCAACAGTGGCGTTCAGAGAGCCGTGGATTATTGCAGCGGCGATGACCGATTTAGCTTTGAGCCTGACATAGCTGAAAATGGGCGACAGCAGCAGCGTGAAGACGGTCATCATGAAGACACCAGCCACTGGGTGTTGAGGATAGTTGTGCCCCAGCAGGATGAGCGGGGCATGCCATATTCCCCAGATGACACCGATGAGGGCAGACGACCTCCAGAATCCCATGAAACCGAATTCTTTTTGCAACAATCCTCGCCAGCCCAGCTCCTCGCCGAAGCCAGCAACGGCGTTCACGGTTATGCCGGCTATCAGCCCTTGCAACAACGCTATCAAGAAAGGATGTATGGGGAAAGCGGTCATCTGTTGCTCCATTTGCCGCAGTTGTTCCGGTGTGAGCGTGGATTTGAACCTTTCCATCAAGCCTGCCATTTGAGGTGAGAACTCTACTCCGGGCAACAGCAGACTTACTCCCAGGGTGGCAAGTGCTATAAGCGGCGGGAGCAGCCAGGCCACTAAAAACCACCGGTTTAGCTTGAAGGAAATGCCAAGCGGTTCTTTCAACGGTTCTTTGTAGATGAGCTTTTGCACCACGATAGCCATAATCATGGGCACAAACATATACGCGATGCTGATAATGAGCGTGCCAGGCATGACCCACTTCCCACCTAAATACAGGTAGAGGGTCACCATCAGGTAGTTGGCGAGGAAGGTGAGGCACAGGAATATGGTGGCTTTTTGTATGCTCTTGCTCACGGCCTACTCCAGCGGCATCCTAAGAACCATCTTGGCCAAGTCCCAGCAATGTTCATAGAGGTGCAATCCCTTGCTGAAAGCCATGATGATGCCATCTTTTACTCCGAGCTCTTTAGCCATGTACTCCTTGAGGAGCTGCAAGCCGCCCAGATTAGTGGGGAAGCCACCCCATAAATCCCAGCTTCGGAAATAGAGAACAAAGTGGAGGGCATTTTCCTGGATTCGAGTATCCAGCACCCTTAGGCAGGGTGGGTCTTTCATGTGGATGCTGTCGCGGTCGCCGATGTTCATGCACATCTGGTTGGTGTCATATCCACCGGCCTTATATCGTTTGATTACCTCGTCGATTTGCGGTGCCAGGTATTCCCCGTAGGTGTATTCTTCGTCCTCCTGTTTAGTTGTGGTCATCAGATAGGAGAGATATTCTTCGATTACCTCATCGGTGGTCGGAGGGGGGACACCGGTAGGCACATCAGGCCTCAGCGGCCTGACTGCCGGGTTCTTGATTATGATTGCTACCAATGGGATTTCTTTGCGGTGTTTCCCCTCAAAGCTCCCCTGCTGTATCTGGTAGGTCCGACCTTCCAGCAGAGCCTTGCGCAGACACTGAAACCAGGCATCGCCCAAGTTGAGAGCTTCAATGACAGTTAGCTCCATGTCTTTGCCTTGTACTGCGCGCTCAGATTCTCCGCAGATATGCGACAGACTGCCTGCTTAGCCCAGCTTCTTCTGCAGTGCCTTGATGATTTCTTCAGCCTCGGCAACCGTTCGTTCCACCACCTCGCTGGCGGTGGGAATATCGTCTATCCTGCCTGCAATCTGCCCCAATGGTAGGAATGAGTTCTGCACATCGCCGGGGTCGTCTGCCAGGTTGAGGCCGCCAAGGGCTACTGCCTGGCGTGCCAGGTCAAGGGCGCCCCTCTGGCTCAGGCCGGCGAAGAAGAGCTTGTACATGGGCACGCCCATCTCCTTGCTTACCTTGCGGGCATTTGCCATGGCCTGCCCTAGTGGTATCTTGCCAGTGACCATCCTCTTGGCTGCGGCGTTGGCCCAGAAACGGCCAGGGAGGCCATCTATCCTGTCGGAGCGCATAGTATCTTCAGACTGGGCACTGAGGCCAACCTCTTTGATTTTCTGGTGCACCGGGGCTTCCTGAGTAAGCATGAACCTGGTACCCATGGATACGCCATCGGCACCCAGAGCCAGGGCCGCGGCCAATCCTTTACCATCACAGAAACCACCGGCGGCGATGATGGGAATCTTGACCCTGCTGGCCACCAGCGGTATCAGCACCATGGATGTAGTCTCCCCCCCGTGTGCTGCAGCATCAAAGCCAGTGAGGGCGATGGCATCAGCTCCGTCTCGCTCGGCGGCGCGGGCATGACGCTCAGTGGCTACTGTGGATATGACTTTGCCGCCGTACTGGTGGGCGGCCTTGATAATCCAATCGCCTTTGCCCAGAGCATAGTTGATAATAGGGACTTTCTCTCCCAGGGCTACCTCGGCGTTCTCTTTAGCATTTGGGAAAAACAGGGTGACGTTTACGCCGAAAGGCTTGTCAGTTAAAGACCTGATCTCCTGGATTATACCTTTCATCTGGTCTGGGGTATTGGCCACGCTGTTAAACATACCCAGTCCCCCGGCATTAGAGACTGCAGCTACCAGTTTGGGCAAGCTGACAAAAGCCATGCCGGCCAGCATAACCGGGTGCTTGATTCCAAATGTCTCGGTCATCCGTGTTTTCATCAGTGGCTCTCCTTTATCTGTAGTTTATCGGGGCGATGGTCCGGTCTTGCCAGAACCCAAGTGGGCATTATAGCAACTTGCTTTAGGCGGAATCAATGCGAGCGACAACAGAAGCTCAGACAAACACTGAAACACAGAAATAAATCCCAAATCCCACCAGGATGGCGCCACAGATTCCGAAGACAATACGTTGTATCCTGGGTGTCCACAAATGTCTGGTCCTGAAAACGCTCATGGAAACAAACTGTTCCCAGGCCAGGTCGCAGGACCAGTGCACTACCGCAAATAGCAGCAGCCCAACCAGCCCGAAAGCAGCAGCACCGGCTATCAAGGTAATGCCGATGGTAGCCCACCACAGGAAGAAATAGGGGTTAGTGCCGGTCATCATGATTCCGGAAGTCAGCGAGTTATAGGGCAGGTCGGCAACCTCCCCTGTCGCCTTCCTGAGATTGAAGAACACCATAGCCCCCATTGCTACCAGCATCATGCCACCCAGCACGCCTATGACCATCTTGGCCTGGGGGAATGTAAAGAACTGGGCGAATCCGAAATAGACCAGCGCCATCAGGGGCAATTCGATAACGGCATGACCTATGGCAATCCAGCTACCAGCATTTTGGTTGCGGTACCCCTTGGCTATGGTAACCGCGGTCAACGGTCCAGGCAGCATCACGCCAGAGAGGGAAATAGCCGCTGCCGAGAGTAGAAATAAACCCAGATTAGCTGTCATGGGAGTTTGAGGGAGTTAGTAGGCACCAGACCTATTCTTCATCATCATCTTCTTCCTCAACCACGGCCTCTGGTTCTGGTGTAATCCTGGGGATGATGGGAGAAGCTTTGGTCTTATGCTTGGTTGGCTTGGGCAAGCAAGAGACGGCTTTCTTTAATTCGCCGAGCGCCTTCGCCGTTAGCCCCGCAGGCACCACTATCCCTTTGACACCGGCTTCACACAGGCTGCTTAGTTCGTTGCTGGGCACCGACGCTCCCATGGTTACCAGCAGTGGTTTATCGAGCAGGTCAGCAAATCGCTGGCAGACAAGCAATCGTTCAACGGTGAGTACGGAATCATCCGAGGCAATCAGCACTCCGTCAATGGAAAGCGGCAGGCTGTTGATAGCCCTAGCCAGCGCGATGTCCAGCGAGGGTTCTATTTTCAGAATCCTGCCCAGTCCCTCTTTGCTCACTGCCTCCACGGGGGTTTTTATGTCGAGCACCACAAAGTCCGAGCCAGCTTCAAGTGCCTTGGCAGCTTCTACTGGTTTGGTGTTGTCCAGCAGTATCCCAGTAGGCACGTCCCCCAAAGCGCTGGTTAGCTGTTTCAAACCCTCTGGGGACAGGTCCTGGCTATCGATAATCACTGCGTCAGCACCTGTTACCGCCTTGGCCGCCTTGGCGCTGGTGTCAGCCAGCATAGCTACAACCAGCATCTGAGGCATTTCCTCCTCGCCCGACCTGCGGAAACCTATGGTTGTTATCGGCCCACGATGGACATGCTGTAACTTCTCAGCGAAATTGCTCATGGCAGCTCCTCCGGCAAATCAAAACGTCGGCAATGCTGGAGACGAATTGTAGGGAAAAGCTGGCGCAAAATCAACGAGCAACAGACAAATTGGGTGCTTGCCGTGTTGTCCTATTGCTGCATAGAGTGGTTTGTGCTAGCATGGCTCGGAAACATCGTAGAATTGGCTGCGGCAGCAACCCAGCTTAAGGAAACACTATTTCAATGAATGGAGGGAAAGGATGGCCGAAAAGAAATTCAAGTATCTGAGCAACGAATGGGCAGCAGAATGTACTAAGCGTTTCAAGAAAGAGCTAACACAGGAACAGATGAAGCGCGTCACCTCGTCGCTGCTTACCGTATATAACAACTGCCCCGACGGCAAGACGCGTTCAGTGTTCTACAAGATTACCAACGGCGTCGTTGACCAGGTCAGCGTTGTCGAGGGAGCACCGCCGAAAGCAGAGTTCAGCGTCACCGCCGATTATGACCTGTTCGCTAAAATCTCCCGGGCGGAGGTCAAGGCGCGTGCCGCACTGATGTCGGGTAAAATGACGCTCAAGGGCAACCTGGTCAAAGCGCTGCGCTTGTCACCGATTATGGATAGGCTGAACCAGGTCATGTCCACCATCCCCACTGATTTCTAGAACAGAGGAGGCAACCAGATATGGCTACCAAAGTCACTGCCAAGGCTGACCCTTATTTCATCGATTTCCCCACCCGCATCAAAGCCATCCAGAAAGAGATGGCGCGGGAAAACGTTGCTGTTTACCTGGGCTCACGGCTGCGCACGCTGTCATGGACGGTGGATGCTTTTTGTCCCTGGCGCTCCTACGTGGTGATACCCCCAACCGGGCTGCCCACTGCCATAACCTTTGTCATTGATGCCGCCCGGGTGGCTGACGATTCATGGCTGGACGAAGAACATGTCCTGGGGTATGGCCCAATGGGAGGCCAGGACCAGGTGTCATTGCTCCAGGGGCTTATCATGCCTCATCTGAAGGGAGGCAAGGGCATTGTGGGCATCGAGACTGGCATGGGCACCTACCTGCCGGAGGGACATCTGACTCAATATGAATATGAATGCCTCAAGGCCGCCCTGCCCGAGGCCAAACTGAAAAACGCACATGAAATCGTGGACAGGCTTTCCCTAATAAAAGATCAGGGCACCATCAACCGCTTTCGCCATGCGTCGCGCATGGTAGATGCCGGCCACAGAGCAGTGCGCGCCGCCATCAGCGACGATGGCTGGAAAGGCATGACCGAGACCGAAGTCGGCGGACTGGCAGCCTGTGCTATGAGACGGGCAGGCAGCGAGTGGGAATGGTCGTTCACTGGCGGCAATGAGATAGCCTCTGGCTACAGGACAGGACTAGCAGCAGGAGCCTGTACCCCTGCCAGCCGGCGCAAGCTCAGGGCTGGCGAACCCCTCATGGTTGACCTTCATGCCATGTTCAGGCTGTGCCTTGGCGACCACTCGCACAACTACTTCCTGGGCAAGGCTACCAAGAGACAACTATGGCACGCCAAGAATTTCGTTGATCTAGTTAAACTGTGCCTCAAGACCTACCGCCCAGGCGTTACGCCAACAAGCCTGGCCGACGAAATGCTCACCTTTGCCGAAGAGCGTGGCTTTGCCGAATACATGGTACCCGGCTTTGAGCACGGCATCGGCATGATGGGTGACGAGTGGCGCATAGGGCTTAATGATGGCCCATTTCCCTATTGGACCAATCCTGAGCACGTATACCAGGAGAACGAGATGCTCATCTGCGCCATGCAATATGCCTGTCCCGAGGAAAATGTCGGCTTTCGCTATGAGAATCCCATACTCATCACAGCAAATGGCTGTGAGGCGCTTTCTAAATTCCCGCTCAGCATCGATGTAGTGTGAAGGCTGCCAGCATGGCATAACTGTTAGTCGAAAGGAGGGGGTCGCAGTGAAAAAGGTGCTGATTACCGGGGCCACGGGGTTTATCGGTGGCCACCTAGTCAAAGCTAACCTGGCCAAAGGATATTCCGTCCGTGCATTGGTGCTGCCGGGTGACCCAGGGGAAGCAGCGCTTAAGTCCAAAGGGGTTGACATTGCTACTGGCGATATCCGCAGCTACCAGGCGGTGGAGAGCGCTGCGTCTGGGATGGACATCATCTTTCATTGCGCTGCAGTGGTTACCGACTGGGCGCCGAAAAAGCTCTTTCGTGAGGTCACTATTGGCGGCACCGAGAACATCTGCAAAGCTGCGGTGGCTGCCAGGGTATCACGCCTGGTGGATATGAGCACCAATGATGTCTTTGGCCTGGATGAATCCCAGGTAATGGACGAGACCTTTCCTTTGAAACCCTGGCATGAGCCTTACTCAGATTCCAAAATCGAGGCAGAGAAGATTTGCTGGCGCTATCACCGGGAACACGGACTGCCGGTGACTATGGTCTATCCCTGCTGGGTCTTCGGGGAAGGCGACCAGACATTTGTGCCACTCCTGGCTGATGCTATATTGAAGCGGGAGCTTATCTTCTGGCGGAAAGGCACACTGGTCTGGCCTACCTATATTGAGAACCTGATTGACCTACTGATGCTCATAGCCGAAGATGACCGGGCTGTGGGCAACGGCTACCTGGTTCATGACGGCGAATCTACCACTTTCGAGGAGTTCTGCACAGGTATCGCAGAATCTCTAGGAGTCCCTCCAATCACTACCTATATTCCCTACTCAGTAGCCTACGCCGCTGCGGCTGTCCTGGAAATAGCCTGGAAGGTACTGGGCAAGAAGACGCGGCCTCTGTTGACTACCTATACCGTGAAAAACCTGGGCTCGCGGCTAAAGTTTTCCATCGCCAAGGCGGAACGGGAACTGGGCTGGCGTCCTAAAATGTGCTACAAAGACGGCTTTGCCACGACTATGGAATGGCTGAAGACACTCGACGTAGCGACGTTGAAACAGAAGTAAGTTACGGTGGTGCTGCTATGAAGGATTTTAAAGGCAAAGTGGTGTATGTAACCGGTGGCTCCAGCGGCATCGGGCTGGCCGTAGCCAAGCTGTTTGCTGCTGAAGGTGCTCATGTCAGCATCTTTGCTCGCAGGAAAGAGCAGTTGGAGCGCGCGCTAAAAGAGATAGCCAGCCAGCATGTTTCAGAATCGCAGCACTTTTCCTGCCAGCAGTTGGATGTTTCAGTGAGGGAACAGGTTGAGTTGGTCATGGCCAGGGCAGTAAAGGAGTTCGGCGCGCCAGACGTGCTCATAAACTGTGCCGGCAGGGCACGCCCGCACTACTTCGAAGACATTACCTATGAGCAATTCGACGAAACCATGAAAATCAATCTCTACGGCGCCTGGAATACCATCTCGGCGCTCTTTGCCCACATGAAGAAGCGCGGCGGATATATCGTCAATGTGTCCTCCCTTGCCGGCTTTATCGGGGTCTTCGGCTATACCGATTATGGGGCTTCCAAGTTTGCCTTGATTGGCTTATCCGAGACGCTGAGGAGCGAACTCAAGCAGTATGGCATCAACGTCTCTGTACTCTGCCCGCCGGATACTGACACCCCGGGATTCGAGGAGGAGAACAAGACCAAGCCACCTGAATGCCAGGCTATCTCTGCCAGAGCTAAGCTGATGCAGCCAGAGGAAGTGGCAGCCGCTCTAATCAGAGGCATGCGAAAGGGGCAGTTCCTCATTGTTCCCAGCTTCGATGGCAAGTTTACGCTGGTGATGAAACGGCTGTTCCCGGGCTTAGTCGAATGGATTATGGACAGGGATATCGAAAAGTGCAGGAGGACGATATGAAAACCATCTCCATCTTACAAATAATCACTGGCGGTTTTATAATCCTTTTCTGGGTTGCTTTTTTCACTGTGGGCCTGGCTCCCGAGAACCCGCCTCAATGCTACTTTGCCTATGAGCATGCTTTTCCCCTGCCTGATACCCTGCTGGCTTTACTGCTGATAGCATCAGGCAGCCTGGTGCTCAAGGGGAAACCGCTGGGCAAAACCTTATCGCTGGCGGCCGCAGGCGCACTCGTCTTTCTGGGGCTGCTCGACTTCAGTTTCAACATCCAGAACGGCATCTACACCAACTCCATGATGGATTTAGCGCTAAATGCTTTCATAAATGTCTGGTGCGTTGCCTTTGGCCTGGCAATCATCTGGCGCTACAGGCGACAGGTAGTCGATAGTTGATAGTCGGCAGTCGATAGCCAATAGTTACAAGTTGCAAGTAGTGGGATGGAGTCAAAGGGGGGATGTGCCGATGAATTCGACCATCACCTAACCTCTACCTTCGAGGGAGGGGGATTCGTGGGCTGTCATGTCGAAACAAGACCACCTCTATCAAGCTGTATCGCCGTAATCATGGCTGAATCTGCTACAATTTAATTGTATGAACTGGAAATCGCTGGCAATCATCCTGGCCGTCATCGTCCTGCTGGTTGCTGTTTCTCTAGCCAAGCCTATTCAGGTGGCAACCAGGACCGTGACACTCTTCGTGGACATGGGGTTGAACTATAAGTGGCAGGTCACCGTTCCGCGAAGCATCTCGATATCTGAAGTCAGCTATCCCTGCGGCAACCGCACAGTGATGGCTAATTTGTACCGTCCCGACGACCGCTGTCGATATTCTGGCGTTATCTTAGCCCACGGCGCCGTTAAGGACGGGAAAGATGACCAGGCTCTGGTACTGGCAGCACAGGGCCTGTCGCGCGCTGGCTACGTAACGCTGGTGCCCCAACTGGAGAATTTGCGCTCCTTTCGGCTGCACGCGGATGACATAGAGACACTGGTAGCCAGCTTCCAGTATCTCCAGCAGCAGGAGTTTGTCAATGGCAGGATAGGGATGGTAGGCATTTGCCTCAGTGCTCCTCTGGTGTTCCTGGCGGCTGCCGACGGCAGAATCAGCGACGACGTCGCTGTCATCAGCTCCTGGGGCGGCTATTACAACATCAGCGATTGGCTCCAGACGGTGATAAGCGAGCGTTACTTGGATAACGGGCAGGCTGTGCCCTGGGAACCTCGACCCACGTTGAAAGCGGCAACGCATGGCTGGCTCACCGAGCTCCTGCCCGATGCTTCAGAAGAAACATTGGCTGGCGAGATGCTGTGGCAGAAGCTCACCCCGGAGGTTCAGCACACCCTGGAAAACCTGTCTCCTCATTCTAAGGCTGACCAACTCAAAACCAAGATTGCTATCATCCACACGGCTGACGATGACGTTATCCCCTGGGTAGAATCCGTGAAGCTGGCCGAGGCTATCCCCGATGACCAGGAGGTCTATTTCAGAATCTTCCATCGCTTCTATCACACTAACGTAAAGCAGTTGCTGAGCATCCGTATATCCCAGCTTGCGGGCACGGTCTCCGAAGTTGCGGGATTCTACATGTTCGTCTGCAGCATCCTGTATCAACTTTAAGTCATTTCTCCTTTGGTGCTAGTCACCCGCCCACGGGTGACACAGCATAGTGTTCGCAGGTGACACTGAAACTTGACAGGCGTCACTTAAAGAGTAGAATATGGAGACATCGTTGTATATCGTGCAAAGCTGGCCACTGGCTGATTGATATCGCAGTTAATAATTATCAATAGAGGGAGAAATGGAAACGGGACACGAGTCGGGACCAGTACTCGAGGCCACTGGGTCAAGTAAACATATTGCAAAAGAGCGACTAGCAGTATGCGTTTATACTTCGATAGGCATATTTAGTGGATATGTCCACTGCATCCGAAGTCAGCGCCTCCTGGATCTCCTCAACAGCGCATTAGTCGGAGGGCTACGCGCTTATTTCGATTTCTTGCCACTTACTCAAGTCACCATATATTTTTCTGATGGAACAGAAGCAACAACAAAAACAACTTTAATCAACAAGGACAACATCCTCTTTGTTACTGAGGTTGGGCAAACTTCAGGGATTGACAGCGGGGGGACTGGCAAGTCACTCCCACGCGTAAGTAAATCTCCCGTAGTTGCTAATCTCTGCGTGCCTCCCTACAAGCTCAGGGGAGAGATGCACAGCATCAAGGGGCAGCGACTGTCGGACCTGCTTAATACCGGCGATAGGTTCCTACCGATAACGAATGTGGAAATCGTTGCTCCCTCGGGTGACAGCCAAGCGGTTTCCTTTGTAGCTATCAACAAGGCACAGATAATCTATTCCGAAGAGACATCGCACTGAGCCATTTCTCTGAAGCCATCGGCTTCTACATGTTCGTCTGCAGCATCCTGTATCAACTGTGACAAAAGGCAACGGGCAACAGGCAGCAATCGGCGGTCGTCAGTCGATAGTTAATAGTCGCTCGTCGCTGACACAAGTTGCAAGTTTCAAGATGCAAGATGCAAGACAGCAGGCAGCAGGCGTGAGGCAACAGGCAATAGGCGGGGCTCGCGATGGTAGTTTTGCACCCTCACCCTAACCCTCTCCCGTCGAGGGAGAGGGAAGGCGGGGGATTCTTTACTGCGTTCAGAATGAAGGGACGGCGGAGATTGCTACATCCTTCAGCGGAAGGATTCGCAATGACATCCTAAACAGTCAATGACCATCGGTGCTGCTTTGGGCAGGGCTGACGCCTCTCGCTACATGTTTCGGCTGTTGGGATTTTGAATTTGCTTGGCCTGTGGGGCAGGTCTATGGTGGTGGGGTCAATGTGAAGCCTTCGGGCGCCTCGATTTCCATATAGAGCATAGCCAGGCACATGGATTTGCCGGTCTCGTCCCATCTCAGTGTCCTGGTGGCGCCGCCGCCTAAGGCGTTGTGCATCACCACCTGCAAGGCGTCGATATTCGGCATGTCATATACCTCTACCTCGCCCTTGACCAAATCCCTATAAAGCTCCTTGACCTTCTGAGGGGTTACCTGCTGGCGCAGTACCTCGAAGTTCTGTTTACTGAAGGCAAGGATGCCAACGTTGGAGATATCGCCTTTGTCGCCGCTGCGGGTGTAAGCCAGGTCTTTGAGCAGCATCCTGGGCATGGCTAGCTTACCTCCTTGACCACAAAGTTTATGGGAACTTCATCCCTGGGTATCAGCGTGGGCCAGAGGGCAATCACCGGCCTGGGCGCGCGAGGCGCCGAGAATCCCACGCCTACCGGCGTGCCGGTCATCATGCCGAAGGAAGCCACTATGCGCTGTGCCTCAACGGCTGTCTTGGCTTTAGCCGCTATACGGAGACCTATCTCGTTTACGGAATCCTCGTCTGGCATGGGGACAACGGGTCCCAGCAACGAGTTTATGCCCACGTAGTCAACTCTCATCTGCAGTTCATCGGGGTTCAAGCCCATCTGCTTTAGCCTTTCCCGGCCGACCTCTTCCATCCTCTTTGCCTTAGCCAGCGCCTGGGGAGCGCCGATGATGGTCAGGTTCTCGGCAATATAGCCATCTGAGTAGCCAATCTGCACCTTGAGCGTTTCGGGGCGAGGTTTGCCAGTCATGTTGCTGATGCGCACCCGGTCATCGCCCAAATCTTCCAGCTTCAGCGTGGTGAGGTCGGCTATGCCATCGGGCATGAGGTAGTTGCGTGGGTCGTGCACCTCGTACACCAGTTGCTCTTTGATAGTCCACTCGTTGACTAATCCCCCGGTGTCCGGTGCCTTGGTGATGATGGCTGTGCCGTCTTCGTAAAACTCGGTGAGGGGATAGCCTAATGCCCAGGGCTGGGGCATTCTTTCCCACAGCACCGAGTTCTGGCCGCAGCACCAGCTAGCGCACTCGATGATGTGTCCCACGGTGACCGCGGCGCCGATGAGGTTCCAGTAAGGCTCCTGATACTGCCAGCCGAACTGGTGCATGATGGGTGCTACGAACAGGGCATTGTCCGAGACCCTGCCGGTGATAACGACGTGTGCCCCTTCGCCCAGAGCGCCGATGATGCCGTCTGCGCCGATGTAGGCATGAGCCGAGACGATGCGTTCCCTGATGCTGTCAATATCGTCTTCGCCGGTATCCAGGTTCCTGAACCTCCAGCCCTTGTGGCGGCAAGCGTCCAGCTTGTCCAGAATGTCATCGCCGCTGACGATGCCTATTTTGAGGTCATTGAGGTTGTTCTCCCTGGCGATGTTGAGCACCTGGTTGGCAGCCTCTTCGCAGTTGACGCCGCCGCCGTTGGTGATGAGCTTGATGCCCTTTTTGTGGGCAGGGACGAGGAGCATCTTCATGCCGTCGATGATATGCTGCCAAGCGTATCCTCGCTTTGGGTCTCTGGTCTTGGTTATCTGGAGCACAGCCATGGTCAGCTCGGCTAACTGGTCGAAGCACAGGTAGTCGATATTTCCTTTCTCAATAAGCTCCAGCGCTGGTTGAGGGTCAGAGGGCGCCCACCCAGAGCCGGCGCCTAGTCTTAGTTTATGCACCATAGAGTCTCCTTAACTCCTCACAGTCTCTCCCGGTCGGCAGTCCTTTGTCGCTCGTCGATCGGGACTCGTCGCTCGCTGGTCGCTTCTCACTTCAGTTCGAATACCCGTTGTGCGTTCTGGTATAGGAACAGCCTCCTGGTCTCTTCGTCCAGTCCCAGCGTGTCCAAATCTTTGAGACACTTGGCTGGCGTTATCATGGGGTAGTTGGTGCCGAACATCACCTTATTTTTGCCGTTGGTCTTCATATAGTCCACCAACTCTTTGGGAAAGCGTTTGGCGGTGTAGGCGGAGGTATCGATGTACACGTTCAGGTGCTTGGTGGCTACGGCAATCATCTCTACTGTCCAGGGGTAGCCGATGTGCCCACCTACTATTTTCAGCTCTGGGAACTCCAGCGCCACCTCGTCTATGTAGGGTATGGGGCGTCCTGGCTCTGAGGGGCAGAGGGGGCCGGTGTGTCCCACCTGGAGGCAGACAGGGATGCCAAGCTCGATGCACTCGGCATAGAGGGGGTAGTAGCGTCTGTCGGTGGGGGGGAGATTCCATAGCCACTGGACTATTCTCAAGCCTTTGAAGCCGAACTGGCGCACACAGCGCCTTAGCTCCCTCACGCCATCCATTGGTTTGTATAGGTCAGCCGATGCGATTCCGATAAACCTGTCCGGGTATTTCTTCACAACAGCAGCCACCTCGTCGTTGGAAATCAGCGGCCCCTGTGGACCCCACCAGGCGCACAGCAGCCCCAGGCGCACACCGGCTTCGTCCATCACAGCGGTGGTGAATTCCACCGGTAGCTCTTTCTTAAGCCCTTCTGCCCCTGTCCACCTTCTCAGGGAATCGAACATGGGATGGTTGCTGAACTTCAGGTTCGGATGCTGCATCCAGACGTCGATTATGCCGTCATTCTTAGCCATTGTATCCTCCTTACCGCCGCTATTGGCCTATCAGGCCCGGCGTGCTGCCTTCTTTACCAGGTAGGCAATCGCTGCCACCAAAGCGAATACTAGGCCAAGGAGTATCAGGCAAAACTTCAGCGTAGCGCATATCTGGGCAATCTGGGGGTAAGGGTCGGCTACGGTGCCGAATAGCAACACCGTCAGCGCCACGTTTTCCACGGCATCGAGAAGGGCAGCAGCCCAGAGTCCCCAGGCTAACAACAGGCCGGTGGCTCGCCACTGCCTGGAGGTGAATATGCCTGCTGCCCACACGCAGGCGAGGGCAATGAGGGTGGAGTACACCGGCATGTACAGAAAATCGAAGCCAAGGCTGAAGCCTGCCCTTGCTTTGTCCTGCGCGTCCCAGGCGTTGATAATCTCTAAAGCTCTTGCCGTGGTGCCGGCTAGCTCGAAGTCAACGATGTTCGGCTTTGCTGGCCCGATGAAGCGGAAGCCGATGGTGATAACCAGGAAGAGGGCAAGTAGGACAAGGAAAACACACAACCGTTTGTCCTGGGGGATTGCTTCTAAGGGATGCTTCATAGCTTTCTACCTCCTCAGATACTGCAGACGCCGTCGGGAAGTGCGATTTATTATCGTGTGGGTATGACTGCGCCAATATGATAGCAATTCATTGAGCAGATTGCTATGGCAAAGGTGTATAATGTGGGCAGAGATGAAACCGTTCTATAAGCCCAGGAAGATTCAGCCTGCTCCCCAGAGCCTGGTGAGAGTTGGCAAGTTCAGCTTCGGCACTTTCTCAAGCCAGTTCCAGAGGGTAAATCCGCTGGAGGCGCCGAGGGCTTTCGCCTTCCCTTTGCCCAGGCCATTTTTGAGTTTCAGGCTGAAGGAATGGCAGGCGTTCCAGCTTGGCAACCAGCGCTACTTTATGCTGGTGGTGTTGTACAATGCCAAGGTCTCTGCCCTGGCCCAGTTCATCGTCTATGACAAGCAGGAGAAGAAGCGATATCACTTTGAGCGGATGCTGCCATCCTGGGAGGTCAAGGTACCAGACTCGCTTTGGGAAGGTCAGCAGCGCTACGGCAAAGACGGCTGTCTCATAGAGCTTATCAGCCAGTTGAAGCAGGGGCGTTTCCACATCAACGTGCAGGTGCGCTCGCAGAAGGGTTTGCCGGACATGGTGGGGCACTTCGAGGCTTTTCACGACGAAGGGCTGGTAGAGCCGATAGTCGTCTCTATTCCTTTCAATAAAAACAGGGGGATGTATTCCCACAAGTGCCTGATGCCCATGCAGGGTAGCCTGTCCATCGGCAATGAAAAAATCCAGTTTCTGCGCCAGGAGAGCTTTGCCATCATCGATGACCACAAGGGCTTTTATCCTTACGTGATGAAGTACGACTGGGTCACGGGTGCGGGCTTTGATAAAAAAGGGCAGCTCACCGGATTCAACCTGACCGCTAACCAGTCGCTGGCCCCGGAGAAGTACAATGAAAATTGCCTGTGGCTCAATGGCAAACTGCACCTGTTGCCTCCGGTGAAGTTCCAGAGGCCGAAGGGCGTTGAGGGGGACTGGGTTATCCGGGAC
>VGOO01000008.1 GCA_016875925.1 Chloroflexota bacterium | reverse complement strand
CAAGGAGGTGAGTTTTGAGAAAAGTGATATCAATTGTTTTTTCGGTGTTTCTCGCAGCTTCTATACTGATTTTCCCTACCGGCTCTGTAGCTGCCAAGCCAGACAGCCCCCCACAAATGTCAGCCCCTTCCCCTGCACAATCGGCTGACGAGGAAGAAACAATCATACGAAGTATCCTCGACGAGCTAGATAAAGCTGCCGGAATGACCAACGACCCTGATATTCGTAAGCACATTGCCGTGCTCAAGGATTGGGTCAAGAAACTGAGGGAGCTGATCAGGCGGGGAGATAAAAAAGCAGCCCTCGATACCAAGTACCTGATAGCCGAACGATTGGAGTGGTTGATTAACCAGTTGCCAGTTGCTACCGCCCCACCCACCCTGGCTGCCGTCACGGCATCCCCAAATCCACTCTATGACGAACTGGTGCGAATCCGAATCAAGCTGGACAAGCTGATAGCCCTGGAGAGAATGCCCGAAGCGGTACCCCCTCCACCTCCAGAGATCGAACGCCCACCGGAAACGGAAAAATTCGGCGTCTATTCGGTCAAATTCCTCTGCGGCCCTTCCTTCGGCAAGGAAGGCGTCCAGCCCGGCTCCTATTCCACGGCAATCAATGTCCATAACCCCCATAACCAGACAGTCTATCTGTACAAAAAGGCAGTCATCGCCAAGCGCGAGGATGAACCCAGAGGCAGAATATCCGGCTTCCGCAGAGTGGTGCTGGCGCCAGACGAGGCCATTGAAATCGACTGCATCGACATCGTCAGCCTGTTCCGTGGTCTACAGCGCGCGACAGTGGCGCCACCTCCACAGCAAGTGACGACAGCAGCCCAGTTGCAGATAAGCGTGGTGCCAGCAGAAGAGCAGCCAACGCCTCAGAATCAACCTACGGTCTTTGCCAAGGGCTTCGTTGTCATCTACGCATCAGCGCCGCTGGATGTGGTTGCAGTATATACAGCAAGCACTGCAGGTGGTTTCAGCCTGGACGTCGAATACGTAGGGGCAACTGGCCGAGGTAGCCCAGTCTGGACCCCACCAGACGAAGGCCCGCCAGGAGATGGAGAGGAATGTCCCGCTGAATGCTATTGTCTGACCAAAGAGGAGGCGTACAAGCGCAACCTCACCACTTTATGTCGCGATAGACCCTGCGGATACAATATCCAGGGAGTCCCCAGATATTGCTGGAAAGCGGAAGTGCAGACACAATGTCCCCAAGGCTGCGTCTGCCTGAGTAAAGATGACGCCTACAAGAGATATGGGCCTAACGCCTCCACCTGCACTGACCAACCCTGCGGCCGTGACCAGTACCAGAACCCGCTGTATTGCTGGAAACCGACAGAGCAACCAAAATGCCCCGATAACTGCGCTTGTGTTACTGAAGTGGAGGCGAAGAGGCTTGGCTTGGACCTCTGCCAGGGGCAAAGGACGCTCTGCGGATATGACCAGCAACAGAATCCGCTGTACTGCTTCCAGAAACCACCACAGCAGGCCCCCTGCCCCACAGGATGCGTCTGTTTGAGCAAGGAAGAAGGCTACAAGAGATACGGTCCCAACGCTGTTCTTTGTCAGGACCAGCCCTGCGGCCGCGACCAGTACCAGAACCCATTGTACTGCTGGAAACCGGGTGAACAGGCCGCCTGTCCGCAAGGGTGCACCTGTTTAACCAAGGACGAGGCATACCAGAAGTTCGGGGCTAATGCTGTTCTGTGTCAAGATGCACCGTGTGGCTACGCAATGGCTGCAACCGCGGCTGTGCAAATCCCGAAGTATTGCTGGAAGGCAGCCCCGACCACCACACAACCCCAATGTCCGCAGGGATGTTATTGTCTGATAAAGGACGAGGCGGCGAAGCGTGGGTATAACACTCTGTGTCAATCTGCTCCCTGCGGCTATGACCAGTACCAGAACCCGCTCTACTGCTGGAAGTACACACCACCAACGACAACTCAGTGCCCACA
Source organism: Chloroflexota bacterium (assembly GCA_016875925.1). Lineage (GTDB taxonomy): Bacteria > Chloroflexota > Dehalococcoidia > GIF9 > UBA5629 > VGOF01. Next base: position 27,838 of record VGOO01000008.1, on the reverse strand, counting down.
AGGATGCTACTGCCTGACAAAAGACGATGCAGCTAAGCGCGGTTATACTACGCTGTGCCAGGATGCGCCATGCGGTTATGACCAGTATCAGAACCCGCTTTACTGCTGGAGGCCACCGGCAACAACTGGAGCCCCCACAATACAGCCACTCTGTCCTTCAGGGTGTACATGCCTAACCAAGGCAGACGCTCAGAAGCAAGGGTATACTGTGCTGTGCCAAGACGCACCTTGCGGCTATGACCAGTACCAGAACCCCAAGTACTGCTTCAAAAAGCCACTGTTGACAATCCCGCTTATCCCCAGAACAACAGTCAAGTAGAGCATTGGTACAAAGTGGGGGTCTCTACCGAGACCCCCACTTACGCAAGACCAAGCTAATGCACCCGAAGCTTGTCTAATGCCAACTTCACTACGTGTTACCCGCCTTCGGGTGACCATGGTTGTTCGTGCTGCGTGGTGAGGCACCCCGACACAGTCAGGGTGACACCTAAAAACGTGATTTGCGTAGGGCGGGTTCACAAACCCGCCAGCTTGTCTAATGCCAACTTCAGACGCTTAACACACCTTTCCTTACCCAGCACCTCCATGGTTTGAAACAGCGGCGGCGCTGCTGTCCTTCCGGTCACCGCAACACGCAGCAAACCAAAGAAAACGCCAGTCTTCAGCCCCATCTCTTCAGCCATCGGTCTGAAAACGCTCTCCAGAGACGTTGCGTCCCAACTATCCCACTCCTCAACCCTGTCTATCGAAGCTAAAAGAGCTGCAACCACGACAGTCTGTTCTATCTTATTCAGGAGCAAGCTAGAATCGTAATCCAGCCTCTCCACAAAAAAGAAATCGGCCAACTCCGGCACCTCAGCTAGCGTCCTTGCCCGTTCTTGGATAAGTGGGGCTATGCGCGCCACATGATTGACATCCAGGGGTCGCACCACATCTAAAGATAAGCCCTTCTCCAGAAAGGGCATTGCTCTTCGGCTGAACTCTTCGACACTCAAACCGCGGATGTATACCCCATTCATCCACTCCAGCTTATCCCTGTTGAAAACAGCCGCCGTTTTGCTAATCCTATCAAGGCTGAAATTCTTTATGATGGTATCCCGACTCATAATCTCGGTCTTGTCATCCAGCGACCAGCCGAGCAAGGCCAGAAAATTGAACAACGCCTCCGGCAAATACCCCTGCTGCTCATACTCGGTCACCGATGTAGCACCATGCCGCTTGCTCAACTTCGATTTGTCTGGGCCTAAAATCATGGGCAGGTGGGCAAACTGCGGCGGCTGCCAGTTCAGCGCCTGATAAAGCAGGATATGACGCGGCGTGCTGGACAGCCACTCGTCAGCCCGCAGCACATGCGAAATCTCCATATCATGGTCGTCAGCAATATTCGCCAGATGGTAGGTAGGATAACCGTCGGATTTCAGGAGGACAAAATCATCCAGAGTGCTGTTCTCAAATACTATTTCCCCTCGAAGCAAATCATGGAAGGAAGTTCGCCCCTCAAGTGGCGACTTGAAGCGAACCACCGGACCTAATCCCCCGGCTTCAAATCCCTTCTTCTGTTCCTGCGTTAGATTACGACAGTGGCGGTCATATCCTGGTGGCTGCTTCCGTTTCATCTGCTCCTTCCGCATCTCCTCCAGCCTCTGGGGTGAGCAATAGCAGTGATAAGCCAGCCCTCTGCTGATTAATCCATCTGCCACTTCACGGTAAATCGGCAGCCTTTGTGATTGAAAAATCGGCCCCTCATCCCAATCAAGCCCCAGCCACCGCAGACTATGCAGGATACTCTCAGTCGCCCCCTCCACCATGCGAGCCACGTCGGTATCCTCGATACGCAGAATAAAGATGCCACCATGGTGGCGGGCAAAAAGCCAGTTGAACAGCGCAGTTCTAATGTTGCCCAAATGGGGGAACCCGGTGGGACTTGGAGCAAAACGAACTCGCACGGCTGATTTAGACGGCACTAGCACCTCTTCTGGCATAAGGCTCAGGCGTCAAAACAACCTGCCTCACTGGCAGCTTCACCACATAGGTATCGGCAACCTTATCATGAAACCCCTGTTTCTCCTTGTCGAAGGCAACCCATACGAAACCGACAAACAGGGAAAGAATACATACCAGATAACCACAATAGCGCAGCGCAGAATCCCACAGTGTTAGCGGGTTCTTGTCACTGCGTATCATCCTTATGCCCACAATCATCTTGCCCGGTGTTTGGCCACGCCACGCCCCAAAACCAACGTAGTAAACCACCGAGAGCACCCAAGAGACCGGCACCCATACAAACGAGACAGTAAAGCAAATGAGCGGGCCAGCTATGGACCCTAGTATCAGCAAATCTATAATGCCTGCCCCAAGCCTAATCCAGAAGCCAGCATATTCCAGGGCGTACTCTTTCGGCTCTTTTTGCAACCCGCTCTCCAGCCAGACGCGTTAGATTATTTTACAGCGCACGTATCGGCAAAGCCACAGACGTGCACAACAAAAGCGAGAAAATCAGGAAAGCTCAATCTGACCGCCGATAAGTTATTTCTTAGTAAGGATTCGGTACATACCCTCAAGCTCAGCCACGCGCTTCCTCAGGCGCTCAGTCAACTGCTCCGCCTGCTTCAGTGCCTTCTTGGCATCTTCGATTTGCGTGGTGATCTTGAATAGCAACTCATTCTTGCGGACATCTGAATCGGCAGCGAAGGTCTCCAGATCACCGAACTCCGTCCCGCTTCCCACACCACCCATCATGCTATATAGTTCGCCCTCGCGCGCCATCTGGTCCTTCTTTATCTGTCCAAATGACTTGTCTTTGTTTGATTGCCCAAATGACCTGCCAAGTTCACTCATTTGTCTGCCCCACCTTGACTACAATGTAGCATATCATTATAGCCTTGACAAGACCAAGATTGTGACTGACGGTCAGCCAAGACGGATAAAATCGATGGCTGCCTTCAAATCCATAGGCAATTCACATTGGAACTCTCTATACTCACCCGTAGCTGGTAACCTAAACCCTAGCCGATAGGCATGGATAAACTGCCTGTCCAAGAACGGCACTCTCACCCCATACACATGGTCGCCAGCAACAGGATAGCCAATAGCAGAAAAATGAACCCTTATCTGGTGAGTCCTACCTGTCTTGGTAGTAACGTCAAGCAAGCTGTAATTCCCAATATGCTCTTTTACCTTGTAATCAGTCCTGGCTTCCCTGGTTCCACTCACCACAGCCATCCGCTGCCGATTAGCCAGGTCACGCCCTAGAGAAGCCTCTATTGAGCCCCGTGGCGGTGTCAGCTTGCCTTTTACCAGCACCAGGTATCCCTTGGAGACCGCCCTGGCCTTGAACTGATTAATCAGATTCTGCTGTGCATCATGGTTCTTGGCCACAACCGTCAGCCCCGAAGTGTCTTTATCTAAACGATGGACAATACCTGGTCGCATGGCATCCCCAAAATAGCGCAGGTCTGGGCAATGAGCAAGCAAGGCATTGACCAATGTATGACTGGTACTCCCTGGCGCAGGATGGGTAGTCATACCTGCTAGCTTATCAACAACTATAACCTCATCATCCTCATAGACTATATTCAGTGGGACAGCTTCAGCAACCAGCTCGCTGGGCTCTGGTGGAGGTAATAGCAACTGAATCGCATCACCAGCATTCAACCTCTGGCTGGCCTTAGCAACGCGCCCATTGACCAGAACATACCCTTCCTCAATCAGTTTCTGCAAGCGAGAGCGCGACCAGTCAGGACACTCACTGGCCAGATACTTATCAAGTCGCAGTGAGCCTTCAGCGACGTGGAGTAATTTGACCTCCGGACTTCGCAGGACGATTGTCCTCCTTCTTCAGCACCCAGAAGATAAAACAAGCAAGGACAATGACGCCGACAGTTATAGCAGAATCAGCAACATTGAAAGTAGGCCAATAAACGTCGTCCCAGAGACGTACCAGGATAAAATCAGTCACATGCCCCCTGCTTATTCGGTCTATCTGATTGCCTATTGCACCACCAAATACCAGGCCCAAGGCTACTGTGCCCAGCATGCTGTAAGCAGAAAGATAACGATAAAACATCAAGATGACAACGATGCCGATCACAGCCACAATGGCCAGCAGTACAGTCTGACCGGTGAAGAGACCAAAGGCTGACCCTGTGTTTTGCACATGCGTAATACTCACAAAACCAGCTTCAGGCAACGAATCGCCAACAGCAATGTTAGACCTGACCCAGTGTTTTGTTATCTGGTCTGCCACCACCACGAAAGTAGCGATGAGAAAGAAAATACCTCCCCGCCACCCCCTATCGCGCCAACTTGCCTCTGCCATCCTTTGCCTGACTCGCCTTGCATGACAGACACAAACCAGCTTGAGGTAACGCCTCGAGCCTGGCTGGCTCTATCGGCTTACCACAAGCATCACATATCCCATAGGTGCCAGCCTCACACTTGGCCAGCGCGCGATTAACCTCAGCTAGAGTAGTCCTGAGCTTTCTCTCAAGAGCCAGGCTCTTCTCCAGCTCAAATGTCTCAGTAGCACCCTCCTCGCGTTTGCCGAAGGGGCTGCCTTCCCGCCCTTCACTGTTCGATTGCATCTGAGCTTCTAACTGCTCAAGCTCACGGGTCAATAATGCCTGCTCTTTTTTCAAAACCGCACAGAGTTCAGCCACGTCAGCCATTGTGTCACCCAATAATCGATACTCAATAATCTAAATACAAACCGATTCTATCCTAGCCCATGCAATAAAGCAAGCTATTCAGAAACACAACAGAATAGCTAAGCTGCTACAGGTATGCTCCGCAGCCATAGCCACGCAGAAATATAGAACTATAGTCAGCGCAAACCGCGCTGACCAATACCGCTAGCCGATAGCCTGTAAGTTATATAGCCTGGATAATCGCCCAGATACCCACGATTATCAAATAGATACCAACAAGGTAGTTCAGTATCTTGGGAAATATCATTACGATTATCCCAAAGATCAAGGTCACAATACCCCAGAGCAACCCGCCCATTGGCAACCCGATACTTACCATCGAATTATACCTCCTCCCTATTACATCAAAAAACTACAAGCAAGGACGCCTGTCTATCTGCGATCCAAAAGAGCCAGGACACCCCAAACTATCAAGAAGATGCCAACTATCCACTGAACAAAACTGGGCCAGAACAAGACCAAAACACCAGCAATGATAGCTAGTATCGCCATTGCTGTGCCACTGATAGTGATGCTCCTCTTCGCCATTTTGTAAGTCCCCTTTCTAATCTAAATATTCACCAATGTTATTTGATTTCCAGCAACCCTGTCAATACCAGTTCATCGTCTACGAACACCTCAAAATCCAATACCACCAGGGACAGCACCTATTGACCAGGGACATCGATTCATATATCATCTCATTCGAACAACAAGGGAGGTGATTCAATGAGCGCAAAAAAGGGTACTGGTCTCAGCAAGTGGGTCTGGATTACAATCGCTATCGTATTGGCCGTCTTGCTGATACCAACCGCAATCTATATAGCGGCAGATAGAGAAAAGAAGACGCTGGACGAAGCCACACGCCAGCAACTCGGCGGCAACTATGTAACACTTTCGAACGGTGTTACACACTACCAGCTTGCCGGCCCCAAAGACGGGGAGATGGTAGTGCTTGTCCACGGTGCCACTATACCGATGTGGATATGGGACCCACAAGTAGAAGCGCTGACCCAGGCGGGATTTCAAGTGCTGCGATATGACCTGTATGGCAGGGGCTATTCCGACCGGCCTGATGCCAGCTACAACCGGGAATTCTATCGCAAGCAGCTCCTGGAATTGCTCGATAACCTGGATATCAAAAAACCCGTAGATTTGGCCGGCATGTCCCTGGGCGGCGCCATAGCCACCGATTTCACCGCCAATTACCCTGACCGCGTTCGCTCCCTGGTCCTATTCGCCCCCGTCGTAAACTCGGTAAAGAAAGATACTTCCATAAAAATGTTGCGCATCCCGGTAATGGGCGATTTCCTGATGCGCCTGGTGGCAACCAAAAGCATGACCAAGCGCGCCAGCGCTCTGGTGGAAGGCATGAGCAACAGCGAACAACGCAAACAGTCATTACAGGAACAAATCACCTATGAAGGATTTGAAGGAGCTGCTCTCTCAATGTTCCGCGGAGACGCAATGAGGGACTGCCGCGATGCCTATCGCGCTGTGGGAAAACAGAACAGGAAAGTATTGCTTGTCTGGGGCACAGAGGACTCCGATATCTCCCGCGACATGATAGACGAGATTCAGAAGGCCATCCCCGACGTGCAACTATATGTTCTGGAGGGAGTCGGCCACCAGTTGAATATAGAATCGGTGCAGAAGGTCAACGAAGCCGTAATCAACTTCCTCAAGAAATAAATCAGACCAACGGTGAAAGCCCGGGCGACCCCTACGGTCACTGCCCGTTTAGTATTTCATTACCAGCCACGATGCAGCCGGGGCATGGCGGTAACAGCCCCCCTTTGCGAGGAGCCCCCTCCTTTTGCCTTTGCGAGACCCGACGCAGTCGGGGCGTGGCAATCTCCCCGCACCATGTCATTCTTGAACGCCTCTCCCTGGTCATTCTTGAGAGGCTGTCTGAAAATAACATGTAGGGGCGTACCTTCAGGTGCGCCCACGAGACATACGGGTCCTTCCGTTGAAGGACGGGCGGGTTTGAAAACCCGCCCGTACGCAATCATGTCATCTTTTTAGAGTTTTCGGACAGCCTCGAAGAATCCAGACCCTTCACTTCGTTCAGGGTGACGGGTATGTGAGAAGACAGGATGACGGGTATGTTCATGCTAGTCATCCGCCCACGGGGCCTTCCCTTGAAGGACGGGTGACAGTAGTCGCTCGCCGGCAGCCTTTCTTACGGGCTGGCTCCGAAGGTACTCAGGTCAAGTTCAGCGTTTATCTATACTTCCCTGAACTCGCCTTCAACCGAACCTTCTTCGCCAGGAGGAGCTTCACCACCGGGCGCTTCACCTGAAGGCGGAGGCGGCGGCGGCGGAGCACCAGCCTGTTGCCCGTACACCGCAGCCCCTATCTTCTGCATCGCTTCCGATAGCTCTTTGGCGGTGCTGTTTATATAGTTAGTATCAGTGCCCTGTAGCGCTGAGCGTACTGCCGCTATCTTCCCCTCCACCTCCTGCCTCAAATCGGCTGGAATTTTATCGCCCTGCTCCCGCATAGTACGTTCCGCAGTGTACACCAGGGAATCAGCCACGTTACGGGTCTCTACCTCTTCCTTCTTGCGCGTGTCCTCGGCAGCATGGGCATCAGCCTCCCTGGCCATCTTGCTCACTTCTTCCTTGCTCAGACCACTGGAAGCGGTAATAGTGATTTTTTGCTCTTTGCCAGTGCCCTTATCCTGCGCCTTGACCTCCAGGATACCATCGGCATTTATATCGAAGGTAACCTCAATCTGAGGCACTCCTCTGGGCGCTGGCAATATGCCGTCAAGCATGAAGCGCCCCAGAGTCCTGTTGTCTGCAGCCATAGGTCGTTCACCCTGCAGCACATGAATCTCCACGCTGGGCTGGTTATCAGCCGCGGTGCTGAAGACCTGGCTCTTCCTGGTCGGAATAGTGGTATTCCTGGGTATAAGCGCAGTGGCTACGCCGCCAAGTGTCTCAATACTCAGTGTCAGCGGCGTCACATCGAGCAGCAAAACATCTCTAACATCGCCCTTGAGCACGGCACCCTGGATGGCAGCACCCAGCGCTACCACCTCATCCGGGTTGACACCCTTAATCGGCTCCTTGCCAAAGAACTGGCGCACCATATCCTGCACCTTCGGCATCCTGGTCTGCCCACCAACCAATATCACGTCTGTCACCTGTGCCGTTGTTAAAGAGGCATCAGCTAGTGCCTTGCGACATGGCTCAATGCTCTTCTCCAGCAGGTCCGCTGATATCTGCTCCAGCTTGGCTCGTGTCAGATTTATGTTCAGGTGTTTTGGTCCCGAAGCATCAGCCGTGACAAACGGCAGGTTTATCTCAGTCTGGCCTACCGTGGACAGCTCGCGCTTTGCCTTCTCACCGGCATCCTTCAACCTCTGCAACGCCATTCTGTCCTGCCGCAGGTCTATGCCCTGCTCCTTCTTGAATTCATCGCAGAGCCAGTCCATTATCCTCAGGTCAATGTCATCACCGCCCAGGTGGGTATCGCCATTGGTAGATTTCACCTGGAAGGTGCCTTCGCCCAGCTCCAGGATAGAAATATCGAAGGTACCGCCGCCAAGGTCATACACCGCGATGGTCTCTTCCTTCTTCTTGTCCAGTCCGTAAGCCAGAGCTGCAGCCGTCGGCTCATTTACTATGCGTATCACGTTAAGGCCAGCGATAGCGCCAGCATCCTTCGTCGCCTGGCGCTGGCTATCATTAAAATAAGCGGGCACTGTAATCACGGCGTCGGTGACTTTGTCACCCAGATAAGCCTCGGCATCGATTTTCAGCTTCTGCAAAATCATGGCCGATACCTCAGGCGGGCTGTATTCTTTGCCACCCATTACCACCTTGGCATCACCGTTGGATGCCTCAACAATCTTATACGGTAGTATCTTGATGTCTTTCTGCACCTCGTCGTCTTTGTACTTCCGACCCATCAGCCGCTTGATGCTGAAGATGGTATTCTCTGGATTGGTAATCGCCTGCCGCTTGGCCAACAGCCCAACCAGTCGTTCACCCTTTTTGTCAATCGCCACAACCGATGGTGTCAGCCGCTCGCCCTCAGCATTAGTTATTACCTTAGGCTCACCACCCTCCATCACCGCCACCAAGCTGAACGTAGTCCCCAGGTCAATTCCTACCGTCTTGCCCATGTTTTCCTCCTAAAATCAATATTATCCTTGCTCGCCTTTATCCGTTTCAGCACTACCTTCAGGCTGTGTATTAGTCTCGCCATGGCCCTTTCCCACCACCACCTGCGTCGCCCTCAATACTTTATCATTCAACTTGTAGCCCTTCCTAGCTACAGCAATGACCTTTCCTTCATCGCCTTCCTGATAAACCACTGCCTCATGAAGGCCAGGGTCGAAGGTCTCGCCCAGCGCATTTATTTCAGATAACCCTTGCGCTTCCAGTACCGCCAGCAATTTGCGCTGAATCAGCTTCATACCATCCAGCCACGACGAATCCTTGGACATAACAGGAAGGGAGGCGAAAGCCCTCTCCAAATCATCGACAACAGGCAATATGTTCAAAATAAGCCCTGAAACGGCCCATTTGGTCAGCTCCTCTTTCTCCTGCTCCGCACGCTTCTTGTAATTCCGGAAATCAGCTTCGGTCCTCTGCCAGTTGTCCAGACATTTAGCGGCCTTCTCTTTCTCCTCTGCCAGCGATTTTTCCAGCCCCTCGGGCAATTCCAGCGCCTCTTCACCCTTATCCAGTTCAGGTGTCTCCATTTCCGACAACAATTTCTTTTCTTCAGCAGTCAATTCCTCAGCCAATTGAGACCCCCTTAACGCATAATCCTAATCATCACCACATACTCCTGCTACCAAATCGCTCAACAAATCGGACATGTAGCTCACTGATGAGATAGCACGGCGGTAATCCATACGGGTTGGGCCAACAACAACTATTGTGCCGTCAGCCCTATCGGGCACACCATAACCGCTGAACACTAAACTCAATTCTCGCAGCGCTTCGTCTGGATTTTCTCGGCCGATAACTACTCGAACTCTCCTGTCACCTGAACCGCTGGCAGACACCCTCTCCAGCCACCCCCTTGCCTCCATAAGCTCCATAACATCAAGCATCCTCTCCCTGCGGCCGAACTCCGGCTGGCCCAGCATGTAGCGCAAACCCTCTAAGTGCGGTTCATCGTATTTCGCAGCATCCTCGGTTGCCATAATATCTAGCACTGCAGTGGACACCCGTTCTTCAGATGGAGCGAGTTCCAGCTTCTTGGATTTGATTTCCCGCTTGCTTAACCCCCCATATGCCAGGTTGAGCTTATCAGCCAATCCAGTTAGTTGTTCCTGGGTCACTGGCTCATCAAATGGCAGCAGATGCCGCCTCAGGACAGTATCGCTCAGTACCAGGATAAGCAGAGCTAGAAACTCATGCACCGCCACCAGCTCAAGGTGCCTGAATCGCGACTGCCTTGCCTTGGGGAAAGTAACCAGAGCTGCGTTTCTCACCAGGCTTGCCACCAGGGTTGCAGCCAGCTTCAGCCATCTCTCCAACTCCTCTGCTTCAGCGAAAAGATTACGAATACGGCTCTGCTCTTCTGGAGGTAGCTCAACGTCATGGGCCAGCGACTCCACGTAGTATCTATAAGCCTTGTCCAGAGGTACGGTTCCAGCAGATGTATAAGGCCGCATGATATACCCCTCAGATTCGAGGTATGCCATGTCATTGCGGATGGTAGCCGGGCTTACACCCAGCTCATAGTTGCGGAAAATAGCCTCCGAAGCCACAGGCTGTGCCGTAGCTATGTACTCCCCAACGATTATCCGCAGTAGAGCCTCTCTCCGTTTCGTCAGGCTCTTAGCCATTTTTAGCACTCTCCACCTTAGACTGCTAACTCTAAATATTACCACCGCACTAGCCGCAAGTCAAAAGGTATTTGAATCTACACTATATCCCCTCAGGAAAAATGACAGGGGCGGCTCGTTGAGCCGCCCCTGTACTTACATACTCCCAACACATTGTGCTACTTGCCGGAATAGGTAACTTCCAGCTCCACGTCGGTCCATTCTATGAACTCAGCAACATTGTTACCATTGGTGTGGAGCATAAACAAAGCTTCCACCTGGAACCTGGTGGCCGCTGCTTTCGCCAGTTGAGCTATCTCCGGAGTCACGTCGATGATAGTCGGCGGTTGCATCTGTATGACACCACCACGCTCCAATTTCGTGCCCGTGAACTGGAACTTGGGCAATTTATCACCATACTTCACCGCCCAGAAACGCAATCCTTTTAGCCCCGTTGTCTGTGAAAACGGGTCACCTGCCACACTTTTGAGGGTGAACTTCAGTTTGGCATCCGAGACGTTGGCTCCCTGCAGACTCCAGATGTCATAGCTCCAGAAAGCACAATAGCCCACATTCTTATCATCGTCGCCAGCCAGGTACCTGGAATTATCCTTGTCACCATCAGAATCCACAGTGCCCGATTCCTCTTTCACAATACGAAGCGTAACTGTCTTGGTAGCAGCGGACACAGGAATCATAAGATTGCCCCTGGTTTCGCCGCCTTTGCCATCGCTCACAACCACAGTGACATTGAAATTGCCGCCTTTATTAGGTGCAATCCAGGTGACTCTGTTGCCCACCCCACTTATGCTCCCTTCGCTGGCTGTCCAGCTATACCTCACCACATCCCCATCAGGGTCAGTGGCTACACAGGTAACCGTGGTACTGGCGCCAAGCAGTAAAGACGCTGGATTAGCTACCAGGCTGGAAATAATGGGAGATTGGTTAGCACCCACGGTCATAGTCAGACTGGATTGCGCCGAACCGCCCTTCCCATCACTTATAGTAACAGTTACCGTGTACGTTCCATAAGCAGGTGGTGCCTTCCAGATAACAATAGGGCCATAACCGCTGAATTCGCCCCCGGTTGCCGCCCACTTGAAGTCCAATTGGTCACCGTCCGCGTCGGCAGCAATGCACTGTATCTCGGTATTCCCAGATGGATAAAGTTGCATTTGCGCTGCTTGCAGGCTCGATATCACGGGCGGCTGATTGCCACCGGGTACAGGAGTCGAAGGTGGCGGCGGAGCCGCCTTAGGCCCGCATGCACCGAGCAGCAGAGCCAACACCGCCAACCCTATAAGTAAACCACTACCAAATCTTAGAATACGCATTTGAATTACCCTCCTATTTGAGTCTATAGCCCTGCCAAGACTGCCGGGGAAAGTATAATATTTCCAAGTTTCAAACGCAATAAGGACTGCTGAGTCTGAGTCTGTACACCAACGGCTGGCTGTTGGGTAAATTCCCTGCTACTTAGTGCTGGCAGCAATATCATACTTCACAGCCTTCCAGGCATCAGGCCCCTGAAACAGGACAGTGAAATCCCAGACCTGCCCAGGCGCCAGATTCTGCATTATGGCTGACGCCGTAGCCAGAAACCTGCCATCTTTGTCGTAGTAGTTAACCGCTATCTGGGCATAGTTGATAGAGGCAGCCCCCACATTCTGCGCCCTGCCGGTAACCGTGGCTGTGCTTTGCGGCATCCCCCCAGCAAATCCGTGGGTCGTCAGGCGATGGCTCAGTATCTTCAGTTCTCCTGTCGCCTGCGGCTTGGCGCAACCACAAATCACCACAATCAAAACCAAGAATAAAGCTACCACAATAACCCTGAATGACGCTCTTCTCACACTTGGCCTCCTGCTGTTTTAACCACAGTTACTTTTAGCGCCCCCGCCCACAGCAAGCTTCCTCAGGCTTGACCACAACGGTAACAGTTACAGTTCCCTGAGTACTGCGGCCTGCGGAATCCTGGACAACCACCATAATATGGTAATCGCCATAGCTACTGGGCGCCTCCCACCTGACTTTGGCTCCCTCCCCCACCAAAATCCCACCGCTGCTAGACCATTTGTAACTTAATTCGCCGCCGCTGGGGTCCACGGCAGTACACATAATATTCGTGTAACTCACCGGATAGATATTGGGATGCTCTGCCACAAGGCTAGAGATGACCGGCCCCTGGTCACCCTGCACACCAGCTGTGGGCAGGCAGGCAATACCAAACACCAGCAACATACTCAGAGCTGCCAATATCACAGATAACTTTACTTCACAAAAGTGTGATTTCACGCTAGCTTCCTCCTCGGAATCAACAAATCAGAAGTATAATATGTCCTCGGCGCTTTTGGCAATTTTGTTGACCTGAACCTGGTCAGGTGGTATTATGCTACGGATACTTCGGAGTATCAGGAATTGAGTTACAAATCCCGCCAAGATATGGAAGTCTCTCGCATCATCGAGCAAGAGGCCAAGCACCAGAAAGAAACCATCAACCTCATTGCCGCTGAGAACTACGCCAGCAAAGCGGTACTCCGAGCACAGGGCTCTATCCTGACCAATAAGTATGCCGAAGGCTACCCCGGCCGCCGTTACTATGCCGGTTGCCCAAACATCGATGCCGTCGAAACCCTGGCCATCGAAAGGGCAAAGAAGCTGTTCAAGGCCGAGCACGCCAACGTTCAGCCCCATAGCGGCAGCCAAGCCAACATGGCGGTCTACTTTGCCCTGTTGGAGCCAGGCGATACAGTAATGGGGATGACCCTGAGCCACGGCGGGCATCTAACCCATGGCGCCCCGGCAAACTTCTCAGGGAAATGGTACAGGTTCGTTTCCTACGGAGTTGACCGTGAAACAGAGAGTTTGGACTATGACGAAATAGAAAAACTGGCCAGGAAACACAAGCCGAAGATGATTATCGCCGGCGCCAGCGCTTACCCCAGGGTTGTGGACTTCAAACGCTTCCGCCAAATCGCCGATGCTGTCGGCGCCATGCTCATTGCCGACATGGCACACCTGGCCGGGCTGGTGGCTACTAATCTCCATCCCTCACCTGTCCCCCATGCCCACGTTGTCACTTCTTCGACCCACAAGACCCTGCGCGGCCCACGGAGCGGATTCATCCTCTGCGGCAACGAGCTAGCAGGCCAAATCGATGCCGCTGTGTTCCCCACAATGCAGGGGGGGCCTCTGATGCACGCTATAGCGGCCAAGGCGGTCGCCTTCTTCGAGGCTCTCCAGCCAGAGTTCGCCAAGTACCAGAAAACAGTTCTTGAGAACGCATCGGTGCTAGCCGACGAGCTTCAAAAAGATGGCTTGCGCCTGGTCTCTGGCGGTACCGACAACCACATTGTCCTAATTGACCTGACCCCCAAAGGAATAACCGGAAGGGAAGCCCAGGAAGCCCTGGAAGCCGCCGGAATACTGGTAAACAGGAATGCCATACCCTTCGACACCCGTCCCCCACAAACTGCCAGCGGCATCCGCCTGGGCACGCCCGCAGTAACCACTAGGGGCTTAGGCAAAGAAGAGATAAGACAAGTAGCCTCCTTGATCAAAAAGGTGCTGTCACACCTGGGCGACAAAAAAGTCCAGGCAGAAGTTAAAAGGGAAGTAACCAATCTATGCAGCCGCTTCCCCATCCCCGGAATCGACTAGCCGCTAAAACAACCCCGTAAGCATGACACTGCGAACCAGTCTCTTTTTATCCCATGATGCCTCACAACAAAAAATGAGATAGAATTAGCGCCGGTTGCCTCAAGCAAATGCGGAGACAACTTACCCAGATGAAAATGCAGTTCGCCATCAAAACCACTGAGCTGACTAAGAAATACAACGGATTGGTTGCTGTCGACCACCTGAACCTTGACATCGGCTACGGCGAGGTGTTCGGTTTACTCGGCCCCAACGGAGCTGGCAAGACCACGGCCTTATCCATGCTCTGTACCATAGTCAATCCCACGTCAGGCACCGCCTCGGTAAACGGTTTTGACATACTGAAACAACCAGCCGCGGTCAGAAAAAGCATCGGAATCGTCTTCCAGGACCCCAGCATAGACGGTCGCCTCACCGGCAGGGAGAACCTCCAGCTTCATGCCTGCCTCTATGATATGCCTTCAGCCCTGACCAGAAAACGTGTTGCAGAAGTTCTTGAATTAGTGGGGCTGGAAGATAGGGCCGACGACCGCATGAAATTTTACTCCGGCGGTATGCGGAGACGCCTGGAACTGGCCAGAGGTCTGCTCCACAGCCCCAAGGTGCTTTTTCTAGACGAGCCTACACTGGGCCTCGACCCCCAGACCAGAGAACACATGTGGGCATATATCGAGAACCTGGCAAGAGAAGCACAGATAACAATCGTGCTCACCACCCACTACATGGAGGAGGCTGAACGCCTTTGCACCCGCATAGCCATCATTGATTACGGCAAGATCAAGGTCATTGACACGCCGGCAAATCTCAAAAGTACCCTCAAAGGCGATGTAATATCCATTAGCTCTACTCAACCGGAGAAGCTGGCAGACAAGTTGACCGCATTGAAAATCGCACCCCGGATAGAGTCCAGCGAAGGCAATCTCAGACTCACCGTCCCCGATGCCGAAAAGCTCGTTCCGCGGCTAATCAAAATAGCTACTGAAATCGGTGTTCAAGTGAACTCAGTATCGGTACACCGCCCCACCCTGAACGATGTTTTTCTGCATTACACCGGCAGGGAAATAAGAGCAGAAGAGCCTGAGTCATCTTTGAAAATGCACATGAGGCTGATGTCCCGCAAATGAGCGAGCTTAAGAAGATATACGGCCTGTGGTACCTGGAAATCCTAAGGTATTGGCGAGAGAAATCGAGGATTATCTCTGCCCTGATAATGCCCCTGCTCTGGCTTTTAGTCTTCGGCGGGGGTATGCGCGGTATGCAGATAGGCAACGTTGAGAACTACCAGACTTTCATGTTCCCTGGTATAGTGGGCATGACCCTGCTGTTTTCCTCAGTGTGGTCAGGCGTCTCAGTCATCTGGGACAGAGAATTCGGCTTCCTCAAGGAGATACTGGTAGCACCGGTTTCACGCACATCAATCGTCATAGGCAAGGCGCTGGGAAGCGGCACCAGTGCACTGGTTCAAGGTGCCATACTGCTGCCGCTCTCCTTCCTGGTAGGAGTCCACCTATCACCCATTTCTGCAATAATGCTCATCCCAATCATGCTCCTCATAGCCATTGGTTTAGTCTGCATCGGATTGCTCATCGCCTCGGTCATCACCAGCATGGAAGGTTTTAATTTCATCATGAGTTTAGTGATCATGCCGCTGTTCTTCACCAGCGGCGCCCTCTTCCCACTAACCTCCGCCCCCGGTTGGCTCAAAACCTTTAGTTATGTCAACCCCATGACCTACGGCGTGGATGCACTGCGCTGGGCAACCTTCGGCGAAACCCTGATGCTACCAGTACAGTTCGAAATCCTGATACTGTTAGCCTTCGCAGCCGGCATGGTCGCCGCCTGCTCCTATGCCTTCAACATAAGAAAATAGCCCAACCCTTTGCCAAGTCGCAGAAGCCACCCCCACGCTAGCCAGTTCCGGCAAACTTTTTACACAGATTTTACAGACAGACAAAATCGGGACAACAGTCGCCTCCTATACTGAACATAAGGCTCCGAAGTTGGAATCAGGCTTTTCGAACTTCAAGCCAAAAAGGAGGTACAACATGAAGAGAATGTTCAGCATGCTACTAGCCACGATGCTCATGGCAGCCAGTCTCGGCTTCGCCCCAGCGGTGTTAGCTGACAATGCCAGCGCTGAAGCCGATGTCAATGTTGCAGGCATCGGCAAACTCAGTGCACAAGGGGATGGAATAGCCGTATTGTCAGGAAAAGGCATTATAGACCTTAGCGGCAATGGCATACTATGGGTCAAGGACTTCAACGGCGATGCCAAGATCGAGGTGACCGGCTATGGCTCCACAAAGCAGTTTGCCGATGGATGGGTCCAGTACTCAGGTGTACACGGCAACGCCCATATCAAAGGCAGCAATGTGCGCGTTGTAATTGCTGGCGTGAATGTTGACCTGCAAGCCAAGGGACGCGGCAAAGCCCTGCTCTGGGGTCATGGAACCTACACCATAAACGGCAAGCCGGGCCTGTGGGAAAACAACTACTTCGGTAAGTTTCTAACCGTTGGCCCGTAGAACAATACTACTAACAACCGAATGGAGGTAACCAAATGCGCAAAATATTCAAGTTCACTATCGCACCATTACTAGCCACCATCCTGATAATCAGTACCACTGGGATAGCACTCGCCCAGCCACAAGACCAGTGGCCTGAGAAGCGGGCAGCTTTGTTAACAAGAGTCGCTGACATATTAAACATAGACCAGCAAAAGCTAGAAGGCGCCTTCAAACAGGCCCTACAGGAACAACTTGAAGAAGCTTTCAACCAAAGGCTCAACGAGCTGATAACCGCTGGCACTGTCACCCAGCAACAGGCAGACCAGCTCAAGGCATGGCTGAAATCCAAGCCTGACATCCCTGCCGTTGGCCCAAGACAAATCAAAAGGCTCATCGAGGAGGGAAAGATAACTCAAGAACAAGCAGACGCACTAAAAGCTTGGCAGGAATCGAGGCCAGACATCCCCAAAATACAGCCTCCCAAAGGCAAAAGGCTGGTCGAAGAGGGCATATTGACCCAGGAACAAGTTGACGCCTACAAATCATGGTTTGAGTCCAGGCCCGACCTGCCAAAGGTTGGTCCCAGGAACATGAAGAGGTTACTGGAAGAGGGCATGATAACTCAGGAACAGGCCAGCCAGTTCCAGTCATGGTTGAAGTCAAGGCCTGAGGACGCACCTGGAACCCTACTTAAAGTCCGCCAGTTCCAAGCACAGAAAGCCAAGGAAAACCGCGATGCCCTGATGACTCGCGTAGCTAGCATTCTAGGAATCGATAAACAGAAGCTAATAGATGCCTTCGAACAGGCACAAGGCGAAATGAGAGGACAAGCCCTCGATGCCAAGCTGCAAGAGTTGGTAAGGCAAGGCGTGCTCACCCAGCAACAGGCAAACGCCTACAAAGCCTGGATACAGTCACGGCCCGACGTTCCCAGGCTACCGCTACTGCCGTAGTCTCTTAGGATTGCAGACAACTAAAGTGGCAAGCTGGACATGCTTGGCTTGCCACTTTCACATAGAAAGCATATAGCGAGGCTTTGAGTTATAATGAATCAAACGTCCGGAACACATGGGCGCAACATGACAACTATCTTGGTAGTCGATGACGAGCCCAATATCTTAGAACTGGCCAGGCTCTATCTGGAAAAAGAAGGGTACCGCGTAGATGGCGTAGGTTGCGGAAAAGATGCCCTTGCCAGGCTAAACACATCCAAGCCATCACTCATTGTCCTCGACTTGATGTTACCCGACATCGATGGCTTCGACGTCTGCCGCGAGATACGAAGGAAAAGCGATGTGCCCATTCTCATGCTCACCGCCCGCAGAGAGGATGTGGATAAGATTGTTGGGCTGGAGTTGGGCGCTGACGACTACCTCACCAAGCCCTTCAACCCGCGAGAGCTCGTAGCCAGAGTCAAAGCTATACTGCGCCGCTATCAGCCTGGACACAAGCCCGGAAATGTCTTAGAGATAGGCAACCTGCACATAGATCCAGCGCGCCGAGAGGTAACCGTAGAGGGCAAACCTGTAAAACTGCGCACCAAGGAATTCGACCTGCTGAAAGCGCTGGCACAGAACTTCGGTATCGTCCTCACCAGAGAACAACTCCTGGAGATTGTCTGGGAAACCGACTATTACGGCGAGACACGAACTGTAGATATCCATATCAACCATCTCCGCGACAAGCTGGAAGGCAGCAACGTTTCCATCGAAACCCTGCGGGGCGTGGGCTACAAACTGACACCCCACACAATAACAGAATAGATGCTCTAAATTTGAAAGAGGACATAATGAGTCTGCGCACACGGCTAATCCTCTCTTACGCTCTAATAATAGTACTCTGCCTCAGCATAGCGGCTGCTTCCCTGCTGGTACTGTTTCAGAACTATCGAGACAAGCTGGCTATGGCACGACTGACAGATATGGCATTGCCCATCTCTGTCCAGGTGAGAGCTCTAGCTCGGGGCCAGGTCTCTCTCAACGAAATTTGGGAGCGCGTACAGGAGCAATCTGATGCCACTGGCACCGCCATCTTCGTGCTCGATAGAGAAGGCGACGTAGTCAAGCAGGCATCTCCCAAAGGCAAATATTGGGAGGCGCCGAAATTAACTTCAAAGGTGCTTGCCCAAAGCAAGCAACGACCTGCCCGTGGCACCTACATCACCTCCAAAGGTGAGACTTTCATCTATGCCGCCTTCTCTCTTACTGGCCTTTTCAAACCGCTGAACCCCAACTCCCCCGAAACACTGGTCCTGGCTATGCCCCGCCAGAATGCCCTGGGTTTCTTACTGGCCTATGCCAGGCCTTTTCTCTGGGCCGGCCTCATCGCCTTAGTAGTATCCGTGGTCATAGCTTTTGTATTGGCGCGTTCCGTCTATGTGCCCGTTCGCCGCATTTCCGAAGCTGCCGACCGCATTGCACAGGGCAATTATGACCAAGAGGTACCCATAAAAGGTGATAAAGAAGTCAAGGGCTTGGCTTTGAGCTTCAATCAAATGGCTAGGCAGGTTAAACAATCTCAGCAAACGCTACGCGACTTCGTGGCCAATGTCTCCCACGAGCTACGAAGCCCGCTTACTTCTATCAAGGGATTCGCCCAGGCCATAACCGACGGCACAACCAAAGACAAGCAATCACAGATTAAGGCGGCCAGTATCATTGAGGACGAATCAAAGCGCATGATGCGCCTGGTTGATGACCTGCTGGAGCTTTCCAAGCTTGAATCCGGACAAATAACAATGGCCAGGGAAACCGTCGATATAAAGGAACTACTGGAGCACTGTCGCGATATCTTCGCCATGCGCTCTGAGGAGAAAGGGGTAAAACTAACATTGGAAATGCAACCGCTCTCCGCAGCAAGCGGAGATATCGACCGTCTTGAGCAGGTATTCAATAATCTCATAGACAACGCCCTGAAACACACGCCAAGGGGCGGCAAGGTGAGCATTACAGCCCATCAACCCGCAACCAGCCTTACCGAGGTGACGGTTTCTGATACCGGCCCGGGCATACCGCCTGAGGAATTAAGGCACGTCTTCGAGCGCTTCTACCGGGTTAACAACTCAGGCACCAAGACCGGCACCGGCCTGGGGTTGGCCATCGCCAAGGAGATAGCCAAGGCACACGGCGGCAACATAGCTGTATTCAGCAAACTAAACGATGGGACCAGGTTTGTGGTCACCCTACCCGCAAGCCCGACTGTTCCCCCACCCTCACGCAACTAGGACACGAAGAACACAAAACACATCGACCGCACAGTGGATTCCTCGCCTTGCATACCTTCCTGCCATGTTCTATCAGCAGAATATGGAACTCATAGACCTGCTCAACAGGCACCAGCTTCTCCAGCAATCTATGCGCTTGCTCAGCATTTACCTTGGAATTGAGCAATCCAAGTCTCCTGGCCACCCGGAAGACATGGGTATCAACAGGCAAAGCCGGCATACCTAGACCAAAGAGCAGAACACAACTGGCAGTCTTCATCCCCACCCCTGGCAAAGCCATCAGCCAGTCCCTGGCTTCATCCAGCGAAATCTGCCCCAAAAAATCCAGGTCAAACCCACACCCCCTCCGCCGTATTTCCCCCAATGCCTGCTTGATGTACTTCGCCTTAACCTCTCCCAAACCTCCACTCCTGATAGCACTTTCTATCCGCCGCATGCTGGCCCCAGCTACCTTATCCCAACTGCCGAGAGCGTCCCGCAGTGAATCAAAAGCCCGCCCTGAGTTGGTATCCGAGGTATTCTGGGATAAAATCGTCTGGACTAGCACTGATATCGGCTCCCCCCGTCGCCGCCACTCACATCTCCCATATTCCTTGACCAGGAGCCTGTGAATCCGCTCAATGCTCTTTTTCCTGTTCATATCCAGGACACTTCAACCGCATTTGGTGCTATAATTATCGCACATTATCAGACGGCGGGAGTGAATTATGGACGAGCTTAAAGTTTTCACCGGCAACGCCCACCCATCCCTGGCAAAATCCATCTGCGAATATCTGGGGATACCTTTGGGCAAGGCAGAGGTCTTCGAGTTCACCAACGAGAATATCTTCGTTCGCATCTTAGAAAACGTCCGCGAGCGCGATGTCTTCGTCATCCAACCGCTTTCCACGCCGGTAAACAAGAACCTGGTAGAGCTGCTCATCATGATAGATGCCTTTAAGCGTGCTTCAGCCGGCAGAATCACTGCCGTCATCCCCTACTACGGCTATAGCCGCACCGACAAGAAAGACCAGCCTCGTGTCCCCATCACCGCCCGATTGATCGCTGACCTGCTCACCACCGCCGGCGCTAACCGCCTCCTGACTATTGACCTGCATGCTGCCCAAATACAGGGCTTCTTCAATATTCCAGTTGACGAACTGACAGCGCTGTTTATCCTCAGCGATTACTGGAAAAAGAAAAAGCTCAATGACCTGGTGGTCGTAGCCACAGACATTGGAATCTCCAAGCGCGCCCGAGATGTGGCAGAGAAGCTGAATGCACCATTGGCCATTATGGAAAAAAGGCGCGTAGGAAATGTGGACGCCACCGAGACACTCAACGTTATTGGCGATGTAGAAGGTATGCGTGCACTCACTGTTGACGACGAAATCGATACCGCCGGCTCTCTCATCAACACGGTGAACACACTCCTGGAACGTGGCGCCACAGAAGTCTATGCCTGCTGCACACATCCCATTTTCTCCGGCCCAGCAATCCAACGGATTTCTAAGTCCCCGGTGAAGGAAGTGGTCGTCGCTGATACCGTCCCCGTCCCCGAAAATAAGAAGCTGGATAAAATCACTGTGTTGCCCACAGCACCCCTGCTGGGTGAAGCTATACACCGCATCCACACCGGCCTCTCCGTAGGCGCTATGTTCGAATAGGAAAATCCATGCTCAAATGGCTTGCCAGTCTCACTGACTCCAACGAAAAAGAAATAAAGCGCCTCCAGCCCACCATCAACCAGATAAACTCGCTGGAACCTGACTTTCAGAAACTGAGCGACGCTGAGCTAAGAGCTAAGACCGTCGAGTTCAAATCACGACTCAAAGATGGCGAGACGCTGGACGACCTTCTGCCAGAAGCCTTCGCTGCCACTAGAGAAGCCGCCAGCAGAACCATCGGGCAACGCCACTACGATGTCCAGCTTATGGGCGGCATCGTTCTGCACCAGGGCAAAATCGCCGAGATGAAGACCGGCGAAGGCAAGACGCTGGTAGCCACACTGCCTCTCTATCTCAAAGCACTTACCGGCCAGGGTTGCCACCTGGTCACTGTCAACGATTACCTGGCCAGGCGAGATGCCTACTGGATGGGCCCCATATACCATGCCCTGGGACTTACCGTCGCCAGCATTTATCCACCCCAGAGCCCAACTGAGCAACTTCCCGCCCGCCTCTATGACCCGTCATATACCGATGAAAAAGACACCAGATGGACGCACTTCAAGCCCATCACCCGCCAGGACGCCTACAAGGCAGACATCACCTATGGCACCAACAACGAGTTCGGCTTCGACTACTTGAGAGACAATATGGCAATAGACCTGTCCCAACAGGTGCAACGCCCCCTCAACTATGCCATAGTGGACGAGGTAGACAACATCCTCATCGACGAAGCCCGCACCCCCCTGATAATCAGCGGCACTGCCGAAGAAGCCACCAAGAAATATGAGGTCTTCGCCCGTCTGGTTCCGCTACTCAAACAGAATGAGGACTACACCATCGAGGAGAGGGAACGCACCGTCTATCTCACCGACTCTGGCATAACAAAAATGGAGAGCTGGTTACGCAAAGAAGGCCTGCTCAAGGCTCCCAGCCTCTATGACCCGGCCAACTACAGCTTGAACCAGTATATGGAAAACGCCCTCAAGGCGCAGGTGCTGTTCAAGAGGGACCGCGACTATGTGGTCAAAGACAGCCAGGTCATCATCGTCGACGAGTTCACGGGCAGGCTCATGTTCGGCAGAAGATATTCCGAGGGGCTGCACCAGGCCATTGAAGCCAAGGAAAGGGTCAAGATTCAGAGAGAAAGCGTGACCTTAGCTACCATCACCTTCCAGAATTACTTCCGACTCTATGAAAAACTGGCTGGAATGACCGGCACCGCCACCACCGAAGCGGAGGAGTTCTACAAGATATATAAACTGGACGTGGTAACTATACCTACCCATAAACCCATGATACGCATTGACCACCCAGACCAGATTTACAAAGACGAAGACGCCAAGTTCAAAGCCGCAGCCCGAGAAATCGAGGAGTTTCATAAGCAGGGACGTCCGGTGCTCATAGGCACGGTCTCAATTGAGATATCGGAGCAACTCAGCGAATTGCTTAAGAGAAGAGGCATACCACACCAGGTGCTCAACGCCAAGAACCACGAAAAAGAGGCTGCCATTATTGCCCAGGCGGGACGCCTTGGTGCAGTCACCGTAGCCACCAACATGGCTGGCCGCGGCGTAGACATCATTCTGGGCGGAATCCAGGATAGCCGCGACCCTCAGGACTGGCAGCAGGAGCATGATAGAGTCGTCCAGCTAGGCGGATTGCATGTCGTCGGCACTGAGCGTCACGAAGCCAGGCGCATTGATAACCAGCTCCGCGGCCGCTCAGGAAGACAGGGCGACCCCGGAAGCTCGCGCTTTTACGTATCGCTTGAGGATGACGTCGCCCGCCGCTTCGGAGGCGACCGCATCAAGGGCATCATGTCCTGGGCTGGCTTTGATGAGAACACACCCATCGAGCACCCCATGGTCAGCAAGGCCATAGAAAACGCCCAGATGAAAGTTGAAGGCTTCCACTTCGATATTCGCAAGCATCTCGTAGAATACGATGACATCGTCAACAAGCACCGCGAGGTCATCTACGCCGAGAGAAGAAAGGTGCTGGAGGGTGCCGACCTCAGGGCAAATATCCTTTCCATGGCCCAAGACGAGATCGGAACCCTGGTCTCGGCCCACTGTAACAACGAGCTCCTGGAGCCGGACTATGAAGGACTTTTAGCGGAGCTAACAGACATCTTCCCCTTGCCCACACAAATCAACGCCGCTGCACTATCTAAAACGGGAACTGGAGAAATTACTGAGAAGCTGACTGACCACGCCGAGCGGCTATATGAGCAAAAAGAGCAGGAGTTAGGACCACAGAACATGCGGCTTGCTGAAAGGGTGGTCATGTTGCGCACCATTGACAGCCTGTGGAAAGACCACCTTACCGCCATGGACCACCTTCGCCAGAGGGTTGGACTCCACGCTGTAAGTCAGGTCAATCCGCTGGTCATGTACAAAAAGGAAGGCCATGCCCTGTTCCAGAGCCTGCTCGACAGCATCCAGCACGATGTAGCACGCATCATCTACAAGGTCAACGTCACTGTGCAAGAACCCCAGCAACAGAGATTACCTCAGAAAATGGCAGTCCCCGCCGGCAAAAAAGTCGGCCGCAACGAGCCCTGTCCCTGCGGCTCAGGCAAGAAGTACAAACACTGCTGCGGCAGATAACCGGACTGCAACCACGATTGACCCCGAGGCTTAGTAAGCAGTAGCGCTGCTCAAGAGGCAGGCGAAGCCTGCAGTTGGGCAGGCAGCGATTCTTTGAGTAAGGCTTCGAACTCGAACTCTTCGATAGTCTCTTTAGCCATGAGGCGGTCGGCTATGAGCTTCAGCCTTTCCTTATTATCGGTAAGTATCTTCTTAGCCGTAGTGTAGGCTTTTTGAATCAGCGCATCAACCTCTTTGTCTATTAGCATGGCAACCTTTTCGCCGTAGTTCCGCTGCTCATGTATTTCCCGTCCCAGGAACACCAGCTCCTCGCGCTTGCCGAAGGTGCGCGGGCCCAGCTTGCTGCTCATACCGTATTCAGTTACCATCTTCCGCGCCAGGCTCGTAGCCTGCTCCAGGTCGTTCTGGGCTCCCGTGGTAACTTCGCCAAAGGTGATTTCCTCGGCAGCTCGACCGGCCAGACTCACTACCAGCCTGTCCTCAAATTGGGAAACCGTCCAGAGGTGACGGTCTTCGGTGGGCAAGAAACGCGTCCAGCCACCCATCATGCCACGAGCCACGATAGATATCTTGTGCACAGGGTCGGCATTGGGCAACATCTTAGCAGCCAGCGCATGCCCTGTCTCGTGATGCGCGATAATTTCCTTTTCCTTCTGGCTGATAACGCGTCCTTTCTTCTCTGGGCCAGCGATTACGCGGTCGATGGATTCCTCCAGTTCCTTCATGTGAATTTCTTTATGGTTATGCCTGGCAGCTAGGATAGCTCCCTCGTTGATTAAATTAGCCAGGTCAGCGCCGCTGAAGCCCGCAGTCTCCTTGGCCAGGGTCTGGAAATCAATATCTTTTGCCAACGGCTTGCCCTTGGCATGTACCTCCAGGATAGCCTTGCGACCATTGATGTCCGGCTGGTCAATCACCACATGGCGGTCGAATCGACCAGGTCTGAGCAACGCCGGGTCAAGTATATCTGGGCGGTTGGTAGCCGCCAGGACTATAACGCTGACGCTGCTATCAAAGCCATCCATCTCCACCAGTATCTGGTTCAAGGTCTGTTCGCGCTCATCATGACCGCCACCCAAACCAGCGCCGCGGTGCCTGCCCACGGCATCTATTTCGTCCACAAACACGATGCACGGCGAATTTCGCTTAGCCTGGTCAAACAGGTCTCGCACACGCGAGGCGCCCACGCCGACAAACATCTCCACAAATTCGCTGCCGCTGATAGAGTAGAAGGGTACGCCAGCCTGTCCGGCCACAGCCTTAGCTATTAATGTCTTGCCACAGCCCGGCGGGCCTACCAGCAGTACGCCGCGTGGGATGCGTGCACCTAGTGCCAGGAATTTCTGTGGCGATTTCAGAAACTCCACTATCTCCTGCAGCTCTGCCTTAGCCTCGTCTACGCCGGCTACATCATCAAAGGTAACGGTAGGCTTGTTTCCACCGGCGAGGCGAGCACGACTTCGGGCAAAGTTAAAAGCCTGCGTGTTAGCACCTCGCGCCGAACGGAAGAGAAAGAAAAGCAAAGCGCCAAACAGAATCAACGGCAAAAAGCTAATCATTACGCTGCCCCAATCAAAACCACCCGTCTTCACCAGAAACTTCACGCCTCCCTCACCTAGCGCTATGCCAGACTCCTTGAGCGTGTCCATCAGTTCCTTGGTGCTGCCCACAAATGAGGACTTCGCTACCTTCTCGCCGTTCTTCAAGCCGGTGAGCGCAGTGCCATTCTGCTCGATGGTATCTATTTCGCCATCCCTTGCCTTGTTAACAAAGGTATAATAATCAACTTCCTTGGGAGCCTTGTTAACAGGAAAGAAGCTGAAGGCGAGGGCAATTATGGCTACTAAAATCAGCAGGTAAAACAGGCTACCCTGCCACCATTTTGTCTTCATCTTATGGCTTTTCCCTCACTAACTTTACACGTGTATTATATCAGAAGTATACCTACATAGAAAACGAACAGGCAACGGCCTGAGAGACAGGTCATGCCGCCCTGTAGCTCTGCTGCAGCAGTTGGGCATCTTCTTCGAGATTGGGGCTTTCGCAGATTACCGTTCCCTTCACTTTGTGATCCTTCAGTGCCCTGACGAAGTCGAGGTAATTGAAATCTGAATCCTGCAGGTTCAGGTGGCGGCTTTCTCCGTGTGCAGCATAAGCAATGCCAGACACATGGATATGTATGTTATCAAGAGCCTGTCGGCCCAATTTTCTTTCCACCTGCCTCAAGATATGGGTAAACTCATCATAAGAGTTGTACTTGCCGGTGCGGGCATGCCAGTGAGCAAAGTCTATACAAGGGGCAATCCCCTCCACTTCTGCACTCAGGTCAAGCACTTCATCCAACGTGCCAAATTGGGTAACCTTGCCGGTCACCTCCAGCCTTATCCACATCTTGTTGCCTTCAGCTCTCAATTGGTTCGCAATCTGCTGGAGTCTGGCCTTGACTTGGTCATAGGCCTGAGCTGGTGGCTGTCCCATGTAGTAGGCGGGGTGGAAAACAATGCTATGAGCACCGCAGAGGGCAGCAACACGTGCTGTTTGAAGCACCCTATCTATGCTGGCTTTCAATTTTTCGGGGTTACTGGCGTTCAAGTTAATAGCATAGGGCCCATGAGCGCTGAGAGCAATATTTTTCTTGACAGCCAACTCCGCCACCTCCAGTGCCGTTTCTCGTCCCATCTTAACCCCCTGCACAAATTCCAACTCCATGCACCCCAGACCCAGTTGCGCTATACGCTCTATACCAGCTATTGTGGAACGTTCTCTGGCGCTGTTTGGTACGCCGCCGGTGCCGAATAACAGTCTATCCATCAGGTTGTGCCATTATACTCTCAAGTGAAGCGGAGAGCGAGCCAGATTGACACGGGAAGTATAGGCAAGGCTGTGTTATAATAAGTTTAGCTTCGAAATGCTTGGGGCAAGGAGGTATAAGTTCTGCAAGCCATAGAAGTAGCCCGGCGTGCGGTAGATGTTGCTTCAGATAAACAGGCGGAAGACGTCGTGATGCTGGATGTGCGGGAGCTTTGCTCGTTTGCCGACTACTTCGTTATCTGCAGCGGAACTAGCTCTCGCCAGATAGATGCCATCTGGCGAGAAATCGATGAGATACTGAAGAAAGAGGGGGTTGCCCGTGGCCGCAGCGAAGGCGATTCCGACTCAGGATGGATACTCCTTGACCTCGGTGATGTGATTATTCACATCTTTTCTCCCACCCAGCGTGATTACTACAAATTAGATGAACTCTGGCATAAGGCCAAGCCAGTAATACGCATACAGTAGCCGCTGCCCCTAATACCCACATCCTCAAATCCTAAATCCTAATATCGAAATACTAGACAATATCAAAGCGATTATCTCTCGAAGGCAAGTATAACTACAAAATAGATGATATTGGATCGGTAATAGACCAAAATATCACTGAGGGTAATGAGTCATAAATTCACGCAACATCGACTCGTCTACTTTCCCGATTTCCGCTAGGCTGGAAAGGCTAGGAAACATCCACCTGCTTTGACTCTCTGCCAGGAGCTTGCCATCTAAAGAGTGGACAGTGGCGCGCAAGACAGCATTCCTGTCGTCATGACTGATAATCTGTCCCTCCACAACGATTTCGGTATTAACCTCTGCTGGACTCAAGTAGCGAACTGTCATCTCCAATGTGACTCCAAACCGTCCCAGACGAGAGATGATTGTCCACTCACACACCTCGTCCAT
>VGOO01000007.1 GCA_016875925.1 Chloroflexota bacterium | reverse complement strand
CTGCTCGATAAACTCGATAACATCGAGAGCAAACCTGTAAACCCGGCCTCGAAATTCCTTTTTAAATTTTGATTTGTCATTTTGCATTTTGGTTTTTAACTTTTCACTTGTTGCATTCTGCATCTTGAGTCTTGCATCTTGCATCTTTTTGGGCCTTTAACTTCTAACTTCTAACCTTGTTTCACTACCACTGGCCCCTGCTCACCTCTAACCACCCTGCCCGAAGTGGTCAGCAACCGGTGGTTCTCCTTGCGCTCTTCCAAATCTGGCCAGCACACCAGCATACAATTACCGCAGGTGAACAGCATCCTGTCCATGAATGGCCCAGCACTCTCCAACGGAGGCAAACTCAAGTTCTCAGCATCCAGCAGAATGCGCAACAGTCGATTATCCGGCTCCCGGGCATATTCCTGGACAACTCGCATGAACTTCTCATCGTTACCTGGCTCAGGTAAGTCGAGCACTTTATATGACCAGGTTGACCATTTGGATTCGCGGTTCCTGACACCATTAGCACCCCCGCAGCTTACTTCACAGCGAGCGTTGTGAGCCTTCTTATTATGCTTATACGCATTGCCAGCCACATTGACCGCAGTCTCTTCCTTAGCAGAAATGAAATAGCCGGGACAGGAAGCAGCACACAGCCGACACTTGTCACAGGTGTCCCGCTGCTCCATTGGCTTATCTGGCTCCAGTTCCGCCGAAGTGACCACAGATAACAACGATACAGTCGCACCATACTCCGGGGTGAGGACGTTCCCACTCCAACCCAACCAACCGATACCAGCAGCGACAGCAACGTAGCGATGTGATAAGGGCGGCACCATAGCTAGAAAAGGCTGGCCCTTCCGGTATTCGTAATTGGGCCACAGGGCTTTTGCTTCATAGCCCATTTCTTGAAGCAGCTTTTCAATCGCCATACCTGCCTTAATCACCTTCATATATGATGCCCGGTGGTCTCTGGTATGAGCCATCTGGTCTTTCTTTGACAGGAAGTCACGAATTGCCTGTTTATCCAAAGCAACAGCTAGTGATATAGCAGATTCGGCACCGGGGAGCACATAGGTCAAATCGCCCGATGGCGGAGCATCGGCCAGCCGCTCCCGGGTGGTAAACCCCACTTTGTTAATGCCAATCTCACGAGCCAGCTTCGTGATTTCTTGCTTCAGCTTATCCATGTCATGCATCCTAACGGTCAAATTTCGAAATCACAAATTCTAAATCCCAGACAATCCCAAAATTCAAATATAGAATTCCACAAGCGAAGCGAGACGACCGCCCCGTCCCCTCACTAGCCTCATGCCTGTTGCCCCCACTTTCTATTTTCAGCTTTTATCTTTAACTTTCTTTGCCCAAATACGCCGCTATAACTTCGGGGTTAGTCCTGATTTCCTCAGGCGTGCCCTCAGCGATCTTACGCCCAAAATCCAGCACAACAATCCTATCAGCTATATCCATGACCACGCCCATGTCGTGTTCCACAAGTACTATGCAATTCACTCCGTCCCTGAGAATCGGCGTATCAGGATAAGTTTCCCCCTGGCCTTCAAAGATATCGATGATGAAGCGGGCAATGTCTTCTTTCTCCTCCAGGTTCATACCGGCCATTGGCTCGTCCAGCAGCAAAACCTTTGGCTCCAGCGCCAGCGCCCTACCCAACTCCACCCGCTTGCGCATTCCATAGGGCAGTGCACCTACCACTCGCTTTCTGATTGGCTCTATCTCCAGGAAATCGATGATATCCTCTAGCGCCTTGCGGTGCTGGATTTCCTCCCTCTTCGCCGGGCCAAAATATAGAGCGGTGCTCAGCGTGCTTTGCTTCATCAGGATATGGCGGGCTGCCATTAGATTGTCCAGCGTGCTCAGGCCAGAGTACAACTCTATATTCTGGAAGGTTCGAGCAATACCTAGTTTGGTTACTTTATCAGGCCGCATCCTGGCGATGTTTTGCCCATCGAAGTAGATATTTCCCTCCTGCGGCTTGTAGAACCCGTTTATACAGTTTAAGATGCAGGTCTTGCCAGCCCCATTCGGCCCGATAATGGCCAGTATCTCGTTGTTTCTGATATCGATGCCGACATCCCTGAGCGCCTTCACACCCCCAAAGGAAAGGGTGAGGTTTTCGATTCTTATTCTGATGTCTCTCTTGGTTTCCAATGTTTGCTGTGTAGTCATAGATTCGAATCATATTATCATTATATAGCCCGTAGTTCAAACACAGCATGAAGCAAATTAGTAAATCAAATTGACATTGAGGCCCAAACATCACCAAAATTCCTTTCAACTCCAGAAAGCAAAGGGCGGTCTTGCATCTCTGAAAAGGATTCTGCTAACCTATGAGCACGCTAAGACCAAGGGGAAAGGAGGCAGGTAATGAAGCTGGTTACTTTCGAGATTTCTACATCCCTGGGCCCCATACAGCGCATCGGAGCACTGCGTAAGGAAAGGATAATCGACCTCAACATGGGCTACACTAGCTACCTCGCCAGTAAAGGCAGCAGCGGGCGAGCCTACGAAACATCCGCAGCATTTTTACCACCCAATATGATCGATTTCTTCCGCAGCGGGAAGGATGGCAATGAAGCAGCCGAGACCACCATTGACTACATAGACAAACAAAGCTCCAAAAGCCCATTACTTGGGCCAAAAGGCGAGAAAATTCTCTACGAGATGGCAGAGGTAAAGTTGAAAGCCCCGGTTCCACGTCCTAACTCCCTCAGAGATTACATCGCCTTCGAAGGCCACGCCAGCCTTTCGGGAAAGAAGCAACTGGACAAAGGCTGGTACGAGATGCCAGTATGCTACAAGGGCAACTGCGACACCATTATTGGCCCTGATGAGACAATACTATGGCCCGCTTTTACTGACCTGCTGGACTACGAGTTGGAATACGGTATCTACATCGGCAAAGAAGGCAAGAATATCCCCAGGGAAAAAGCGGAAGAGCACATAGCCGGCTATACCCTATTCAACGATATCAGCGCCCGGGATATCCAAATAACAGAGATGCTGGCATTCGGGTTGGGACCAGTGAAAGGAAAAGATACCTGCAGCGTTATGGGGCCCTGCCTGGTAACCCCAGACGAGATAGACCCCAAGAATATGCGGATGCTAGCCCGTATCAATGGAGAAGTATGGTCCGACAACAACAGCGGTACTTCTTACTGGACTTGGCCACAGATAATTGAGTTCGCCTCTATGGAAGAGACGTTGTACCCCGGAGACTTTCTCGGGTCAGGGACAGTGGAAGGAGGCTGCGGATTGGAACTAAACAGATGGATTCAGCCCGGCGATGTCATCGAGCTGGAAGCAGAGGACATCGGCATTCTCAGGAACCGAGTAGGTCAGAAACCGCCAAAGCAGACTTTCACCCGCTGACGGCTTTCTTTCGGAGAAAAGGAGGAGGCACTATGAACGCAGAATACACAGTTCCAACCTGGGAAGCTGGGGTTAAGCAGTTGGCCCCAAATATCTATGCTTATATACAGGCCAAGGCCACCTGGTACTGGAGCAACGCCGGATTTATCGTGGGTAAAGACTATGTTGTAGTGGTAGATTCGTTGGCTACCGTCGGCCTGACCCAGAAGTTCAAGGATGAAATCAGGAAAGTCACCGACAAACCTATTCGCTTTCTCATCAACACCCATCATCACGGCGACCATACCTGGGGAAACCACGTATTCCCAGGAGCTAGCATCATCTCGCACAATCTTTGTCGCCACGAGTTAATAGCCACAGGAGTCATGGATACCGGCCTGCTGAATACCGTCTTCCCTGACCTAGATTTCACCGGTGCCGCAGTAACACCATCTCATATCACCATCGAAAAAGAACTTACACTCCATATTGATGACCAGGAAGCAAAGCTTATCCATTTCGGGCAAGGACACACCATCGATGACCTGATTGTATATCTGCCCCGGGAGGACATCATCTTCACAGGCGACCTCATCTTCCTGTATTCCATGCCGCTGGCCATGGAAGGCTCGTTTGCCGGCTGGATCAAAAACATGGGCCTTATGACCGAACTAGGAGCCAAGACATACGTCCCCGGCCATGGCCCAGTGTGCGACAAGGAGGGGCTAAAGGAATGCCTTGATTATCTGGTGCTTGTCCAGAAGGAAGCCAGGAAGCGATTCGACAAAGGCATGACCACGGATGAAGCCGCAAAAGACATCGACCTCGGCCATTATAAAAAGTGGGCTAACCCTGAGCGCATCTTAGCCAATATAGAGCGGCTGTGGCGCGAGTTCCGCGGCGAAGACCCCGCCACCTCTAAGTTGGACGTGGTAGACGTCTTCTTCCGCATGGCCACTTTTGCCACTGGCATTTAGAAGCCCTGACTACAACCGAAGCACTATTGGCTAGTCTTTGGCCTTTGCTTTTTCCTGTTCCTGCAACACACGGCGCAGGACCTTGCCCACCATAGTCTTGGGTAAATCCGATACAAAGTCGATGAACCTGGGCACCTTATAAGCAGCCAATTTCTGGCGACAGTGATTCTGTAGCTCTTCAACCGTCGCCTTCTGGCCTTCTTTTAAAATCACCCATGCCTTCACTGCCTCTATCTGCCTGGGGTCGGGAATGCCAGCCACGCAGACCTCCAGGACAACGGGATGTTCCATAAGAACCTCTTCCACCTCCCTGGGCCAGACCTGGAAACCGCCGGGCTTTATCACGTCTTTCTTGCGGGCAGTGAGAAAAAGATAGCCATCTTCATCGAGGTACCCAATATCCCCGGTATATAACCAGCCCTCCCTCAATGTTTCTGCCGTCTCCTCTGGGTTATTCCAGTATCTCATCATCAGTTGAGGCGCCTTTATGGTTACTTCTCCGACCTCCCCAATTCCCATCTCTTTAGTACCAGTTTCGATATCAACTATGCGGATAATGGTATCAGGCAGAGGCAACCCCACTGAGCCTTCTTTCCAGACACCGCGCCAGGGCGTGGTAGTCATAGCCATGGTCGACTCGCTCAGCCCATAGCCCTCGGTCACATTGCCCCTGATTCGCTCCTCAATTCTCTTTTTAGTCTCCGCCATCAGCGGAGCCGCTCCAACTCCCGCTCCAAGCAGGCATATCAGGTCAGTGGGCTTAAGGTCGGAATGGTTAAGCAAATTGACGAACATCGTTGGTGTGCCGGCAAGCATGGTAGGATTGACTTCCCGGATATTCTGAAGGATAACATCGACATTGCGTGGGTCAGCAATCAACAACATGGTCATATGTATTGTCGCTGCCATGGCGAAGCAAAAATAAGCCCCCATAGTATGGAACAACGGCAGCGTAACTAACATCACTGCTTCCCAATCGGCACCCCTGCCCTCAAACCATGCCTTTAGCTGCATACCAGTGATAGCATATGACGAATGGCTACCCACCACCCCCTTGGGCGTGCCTGTTGTGCCACCGCTGAACATGATTGCAGCCGGGTCCTGTGGGCTTATTTGCACATCGGGACGTCTTGCCCCTGTGTATTCTTTCATCAGGTCACTGAGCCATACATCGCCATCTTTAAGCTGCATACCCTTAGGTGCGCTCAGGTCTTTTCCTATTGTGTATTCGTCAAACTCGGTAACGATAAGCAGGCGCAGCCTGGTGTTAGATTTCAGCCCGTCTAGCAATGGGTACCAAACGTTCACGGCAAATGCCACCTCAACGCCAACATCGTTCAGAGCACGTGCATGTTCGGTTGGTGTATAAAGAGGGTTCAGGGGCACTACGATAGCACCCGCCTTCCAGATGGCATAGTAGGTGATGAAGGTCTGGGGTATATTAATATAGAGCACCGCCACCCGGTCTCCTTTCTTCACCCCTTTTGCCACCAGCGCAGCAGCCAGTTGGTCGCTCAGCTCATCAACTGTTTTCCATGAAATGCGCTTGTGCTGGTAAATGAGCATAGGATGATCAGGGTTCAGCTTTACTACTTCATCCAGTAGGTCAAATGTCCTTAGCTGAGGATAGGGTTCCAGTGTATATGGGACACCCGGGTCATAGTGCTTGAACCAGGGATAATCTGCCATCTCTGCCTCCTCTTTATTTTTTAACTGGGGGATACCGCTGGAAACGCTAGCAGTTTATCAATGGGACACGCAGTTGGCAAGTCAAGGCAAAGCTACTTTGACATCTTGCGGCGTGCAATACTATCATTGTCTCTATCCCAGGCACTAACTAAACCTGTCAGGGGATTTTTGCAACCATGGGAATCAAGCTATTTAAAGAACCGAAACTGGAAAACCCGGTGATGATTGCCGGCTGGCCGGGAATTGGGAATATCGGGTTGGTCGCTGTTGACCACCTCAAGACTATGGTGAATGCCGAAGAATTTGGCGAGATAGAGCCGTGGGAGTTCTTCTACCCCCGCAAAGTGTTCATTAGAAACGGCGAGCTGTTGGGCCTGGAGTTTCCTATTAACAAATTCTATTTCAAACAGATGGGGAAACGTGACCTAATATTCTTTATTGGGGAGGAACAGCCTACCAATGGTGGCAGTACCTACGCAGAAGGGACCAAGGCGTACCGCATGGCAAACTTAGTACTTGACGTAGCCACCAAATTTGGCTGCCACAGAGTGTATACCTCCGGCGCTGCGGTAGCTCCCATCCATCACACCATGAAATCACGTGTCTGGGCAGTCCCCAACAGCGAAGACTTGGTAGCAGAGGTCAGAAGCTACCAAAATACGGTGCTGATGTCAGACATCGAAGGCAGAGGCGGACAGGGCAATATCACCGGCCTGAATGGACTATTGCTAGGCGTTGCTAGGAAAAGAGGGCTAGAAGCCATTTGCGTTATGGGCGAGATACCCGTCTATCTCCACGGATTCCCCTTTGTTTATCCCAAAGCATCAAAATCGGTGCTCGAAGTGCTCTGCAGCGTTTTTGAGCTTGAGCCCGACCTCCAAAGCATCGACGAATTTGCACAGCAGCAAGAACAGGAAATCGAGAAGCTGTACCAGAAGTTGCCCGAGGAGATAAAAGGACAACTTGAGAAGCTGAAACACGTAACCTACACCAAACAGGCTGAACCGAGCATGATTACCGAAGAGGACAAGAGAAAGATACTGGAAGACATAGACAAGATGTTCAAGAAGCAACCGCCCAAGGAAGGCTAAGCTTGACTGGTAAGAAACCCTTCAAAATACTCAAAGAACCCGCCCTGCAGAGCTCCTCTTTGGTGGTAGGGTGGAGTGAAGATGCCGGCAAGATAGGAGGGAAAGTCGTCGACTACCTAAAACGAAATCTGGAAGCCGAGGAGTTCGCCGAAATCGAGCTGGAATGTTTTTTCCCGCTGGGAGGAGTAGGCGTAGAAGACGATGTAGCCCAATTCCCCGAGAGCAAATTTTACAGCTGCGATGACAAGAACTTGGTGCTGCTCAGCAGCACGCCTCCTCGATTCGACTGGTACCAGTTCCTCACCGGAGTGCTTGACGTGGCTCAGAATCTCTGCCACGTCAAAGATATCTATACCGTAGGCGGTATGATATCGCCCGGTGCCCATACCACTCCCAGGCTTATCATGCCCATAGTCAGTTCCAAGGAGATGAAGATGTCGCTGAACGAGTTTGGGGTGAATGTGGACATGGACTACGAGACACCACATGGCCAGCGGCCAACTCTAAGTTCCTACCTGCTCTGGGCAGCCAAGGGCAGAGGAATACACGGTGCCAGCCTCTGGGTGCCAGTGCCCTTCTACTTGGTGTCATCAGAAGACCCACGCGCCTGGAAGAGGGCCATAGAATTTCTGGACAACAGACTAAGCCTGAAGATCGATTATGCCGACCTGAACGCTGCGATAACCGAACAAAACCAGAAGATAGCCCAACTCACCAGCCGGATGCCAGAACTCGGCAACTACATCCAAAAACTGGAAACCAACCTGGCACTGTCGAACGAAGAAGGCGAACGGCTGGCCAAGGAAGTAGAGGACTTCCTCAAGAGGAAAGGGTAACTTTTAGCTTCTGGCTTTTTACCTTGACTCCTCCTGAATACAGGTCACCCTACATAAATCTGCCAACCGCTTCCGCTATCGGTTTCAGCTCCTTCATCAGCCTGGAGAAGTCAGAGGGCGTCAGAGATTGCAGGCCATCCACCAGCGCCTCTTTAGGATTGGGGTGGACTTCGATGAGCAAACCATCGGCGCCGGCAGCAATAGCCGCCTTGGCTAGCGATGGCACCAGAGAATAATGCCCGGCAGCGTGGCTTGGGTCGACAACAACCGGCAGATGACTGGACTTTTTCAACACTGCTATAGAGCCTATATCCATGGAAAAACGTGTGCTGTCTTCGAAAGTCCTGATGCCACGCTCGCAGAGGATGATATTTTCATTGCCGCCTGCCAGCAGATAGTCCGCTGCCGTCAGCCACTCAGTGATAGTAGCAGATAGCCCGCGTTTCAGCAGGACCGGACACTTGGTCTTCCCCACCTCAGTAAGCAAGGCATAGTTTTGCATGTTCCTAGCTCCTATCTGCAGAATATCGGCATGCTTGGCCACCTTACCCACCTCATGTGGGTCAACCACCTCGGTAACCACGGGTAGATCGAACTGCCGCTTGGTCTGCCGCAACAACACCAATCCCTCCTCCTCTAAACCCTGGAAGCTGAAAGGTGAAGTCCGTGGCTTGTAAGCACCGCCGCGAAGGATGCACGCACCAGCCTCTTTCACTACCATAGCTGCAGCCATAAGCTGCTTCTCACCTTCAACGGCACAGGGGCCAGCCATCACCACAATACGCTTGCCGCCAATCTCAACACCATTGACCGCAACCTTAGTATCCTCACCTTTGAACTCCCGTGCCGCCAGCTTATAGGGCTTCATAATTCTGGTCACTCTTTCTACCCCAGGTAGCACAGCAAAGATATCCGTATCCAACTGGCCAGTGTTGGGCCCCAGTATGGCAACTACCGTCTTGTTGGTGCCCAAATTTAGTTGCACACCAAAACCCAAAGATTTGGCCCTCTGCACCACGCTTTCCACCTCTTCGTCGGGCGAGCCCGTCCTCATCTCTACTATCATGACCGGTCCTCCTTATGCCATTTATGCTGCAATCAAAAATAAGAAAGCCTCCCGGGCGAGGGAGGCTTTTCGGCTTCTACTGATAATCTGGTTCTTAGGTCAATGCTCTCCCATGCCCGTGCGGAAGCGTGCCAAACCAAAAGAAGCAATAATAAGCACGAGCCTGATTATGCATTTTGACCTTCACTGCTCAAAATGGTAACAAAAGCCCACACCCCATGTCAAACTCACCCCTCGGTGCGCTGGTAGCAAAACCTCAACTATGATGAGCCCAATACCTATCAACAGCCCTGCACCCTGCCGTGACAGTAAAGCATTAGATACCCTGGCGTATTCTCTTCCGCACCGCACTCCATGACTTGGTAATAAGGAAGCTTTCTTCCATGTTGCCGAACATCTTCAGAAATTTATTCATTGGCGCAGCAAACGACAGCGTGCCAGCAGGGACAAAGGGGCGCGCCGAGACATCAAACATCCCTAAAACAGCCCTTGGACGCTCCCCACCCCGTTCAAGATAAGGATACTGGACTATAGAACCACAGCCAGAGCTAAATGGGCAAAACACGCCGTTGGGTTCGGCTTCGTCAAAGTTGGCCAGCGTGAACAGCCCGGAAAGGACATCAGGCTGGGCAAAGAAAATAACCACCTCAGGGTTGTCCGACTTATCAAGCATATCCCACCGCTTAAACACGATAAAACGCCCAGGCGCTTTGAAGGTATGAGCATATTTCATTAGGTCTTTGACCAGTTCCGGCGATTTCTTGTACCTCTCACCTTCCAGCTTGCCGGGAATTCCGCAAGAGAGAAAGTACTCGAAATTGGGCATTATCTTGTCGGCAAAGCCCAGGTATCTCTTGCCCCCAAAGCAACCTACGGAATTGGCATCAAAACTGAGTGGCTCCCCTTCCCTGACACGAGCTAAAGCCCCAATCACGCACCTGGGCACCGAACCGGGTTTGACTGGTTTGGCGTGTCCTTCTTCGCTGGTATAATAGAAAACTATCGGCAGTTCGGCATTATCAAAATACCTCTGCCACAAAGAAATGAACTTGTCCTTAATATCCATTCTTCAAGAACCGCACTGCCACTCGTCACGCTCAGAAATCCAGACACAGTACCTGTCTCTACCCCTATCCTTGGCGCGATACATGGCAGTATCGGCGTGTCTAAAAAGGCTTTCGGCATCTTCGCCAGCCTCAGGATAGAGGGCAACTCCTATGCTGGTCGTCATACGCAATTCATGTCTCTCCACTAGAAATGGTTCCTTGAAGGAATTCAGCAACTTGCGGGCAACTTTGGCTGCATATTCGGCACTGCTAATCTGTGGCAGCAGGACTATGAACTCGTCGCCACCCATGCGCGACACCGTATCACTGCGCCGCAGCACCCGAACCAGACGCTGGCCTACCTCTTTCAACAACTTATCACCAACACTATGCCCTAGCGAATCATTAACGTCTTTGAAGTAATCCAGGTCGAGCATCATCACCGCCAGCTTATAGCTGTTGCGCGTCGCCTGTGCCACGGCAACATTAAGACGGTCGTTCAAAAGAGTACGGTTTGGCAAACCGGTCAATGCGTCATGCAAAGCCAGGTGAGTCATCCGCAGTTCAGACTCCCTGCGCAGTTGCTCAGCCTCAATTCTGGACAGCCCATAGGAAATATCAGCAGCAACTTCCTGGAGTAACAACCATTCGTCTTCGTCCGTGGCTGACAAATCCGAAATTGAGACGCCCATCACACCGTGGACATGGCCTGCGGTTTCCAATCTGGTTACAAAAGCCGCCTGGCTATCTTCAGTCATCAGCGAGGGGCTTTCATCACGCATGTTGCTCAGGTCAGGATAGACATTATATTTTCTCTCACCTTCCAGCACTTCTCTGATACACCGAGGATAATGACCGCGTTTCATGTTCTCAACCATGCAAGGCATTTCCTTCATACGCACTGCATAGGACAGGGACAAAAATTTCTTTTCGCCATCAACCAACACCACCCAA
Source organism: Chloroflexota bacterium (assembly GCA_016875925.1). Lineage (GTDB taxonomy): Bacteria > Chloroflexota > Dehalococcoidia > GIF9 > UBA5629 > VGOF01. The sequence continues at coordinate 20,058 of VGOO01000007.1, read as the reverse complement.
ACATTTGCATAGTTGCCCGCTTGGACAAGAAGATTGCAAACACGGTCTATCAGAAAATCCTTGTCCATCTCTTCAGCCACCAGTGAATCTACGGCTTTCAATGTCCGGAGCACAATGCTCTGATGAACCAGTTTTTGTTCTGCACGCTTACGCATCGTTATGTCCATGAAGCTGCCCACGGCAGCCCGTTTTCCCCTGTAATTCATGGATGTTACACGCTCCAAAATCCACATCGCCTCGCCATTCTTTCTAACAAATCGATATTCATAGGGATATGGACTGCCACCTTTTAGGCTCTCTACAGCGGCCTCTCTCACTGCATTTCTGTCTTCTGGATGCACACGTTCCAACGAACTCTTGCCCACCAATTCCTTTGCTGAGTAGCCAGTCATCTCTTCGAACAGATGATTGACATACACAAACTTGCCGTCCTGTACAATATAAATCCCAGTGCCAGCACTGCGCACCAGAGCTTGGGCTAACTCAGGTGACTCCTCCAGCCCATTGCTACCGTTATCCTGCAGCTTCTTTGTGAGGTCAGTCTTATTCATCACCGTTTCCTCAACCACTGGCAGCCTTTAGCAAAATTCATAGCTTCACTAACTTAGCCGTATGAACATCCTGCAACGCCAGTATCTCCTGCAGTTGCGCTTCAGGCAGAGCCTCGTCCAGAGCCAGAATCATCAAAGCTTGACCCCGTGGTTGTAACCGCGCCAACTGCATAGAGCTGATGTTGATATCCGCCTTGCCAGTTATGTTGCCCACGGCTCCAATTAGGCCAGGGCAGTCACGATGGTCACTGAACAGAAAATAACCACCTGTTGGGATAATATCAGGCCAGAAGTTACTCACCCTCACAATATGCGTCTCGCCGCGCAGCACCGTCCCAGCCACTACCAGGCTACCAGCATCAGTGGTCACTTTAAGTGTGATGAGGCTAGCATAATTTTCGCAGACAGCTTCTTTCTTTTCGGCAATCTTTATACCCCGCCGGTTAGCAATGACAGCGGCATTCACCACGTTTATGCGCTCTTCGCTGATGCCCTCCAGTAAACCACCGATAACCGATGACTTCACCGCGCTGGTGTCATAGTTAGCAATTTCACCACTGTATTCCATCTGTATGCTCTTTATCTGCCCTTCCATCAATTGCCTTGCCAGGCTACCCAGTGTAGAAGCTACCTGCATATAAGGTGCCAACACTGCCAGCAACTCAGCCGGTATCTGGGGTGCATTTACCGCATACCGCGCCGGCTGTCCTCTTAAAACAGCAAGCACCTGCTCAACCACCTCTAGAGCAACGCTGGTCTGCGCTTCCGCAGTAGAAGCACCAAGATGCGGCGTGACTATGATTTTATCGCTCTTAAACAGCACATTTTCAGCTACCGGTTCCTTGACAAAGACATCCACAGCAGCGCCGGCTATTTTCCCCGCCTCTACCGCCTTGTACAGAGCCTCCTCATCAACAAGACCCCCACGAGCACAGTTAATAATACGCGCCGTATGTTTCATCTTACTCAGCTCCTTAGCGCCGATTAGCCCTTTGGTATCAGAGTTCAGCGGCAGATGAAGCGTGATAAAGTCAGATTCCCTTATCAACTTATCCATGGAGACCAGCTCCACACCCAGATTATTAGCATACTCTGAAGAGACAAACGGGTCATATCCGATGAGGCGCATCTCAAATGCTTGCGCCCTGCGGGCAACAGCCGAACCCACATTGCCCAGGCCAACCACCCCCAGGGTCTTGCCCCTGAGTTCGGTGCCCATGTATTCGCTGCGCTGCCAGACACCAGACTTGAGCCGGGCATTCGCCTGCGGCACATGGCGGGCCAACGCCATCATCAAGGCAATGGCATGTTCAGCAGCCGCAATAGTATTACCCGTGGGAGCATTGACCACCACTATACCCTTTCGGGTGGCCGCCTCCAAGTCTATGTTGTCCAGGCCAACGCCAGCGCGGGCAATAACCTGGAGCTTCTTACCCGCTTCTATAATGTCTGCAGTAGCTTTAGTCTCGCTACGCACAATCAAAGCTTCATAGTCGCCTATTATGCTTTTCAACTCCTCGGGCTTGAGCTTGAGCTTAACATCAACTTCAACCTGGCGTTTAAGAACCTCGATGCCCTCTTCAGCCATTGGGTCAGCAACCAATACTTTCATAGCTAATTTTCTCCAAAATTACTCAGGTGCTCACAATTCAGATTAGAGCTAACTCGTGGTGCAAACCATTCATGATCATCCACTGTAGATATTAATCAGCAAGGCTAAAACTTCGCGTCACATATCATTATATAGAAATAACACGTCAGGAATTCAGCCCATTGCGCTATTGCTTACAGACAGGCTTTAAACCTGTCCCTGTTTGTTCATGCCACTAACAAGACTATAATAACGCTTTGCCTGATGTTCCCAGCCTCTCCTTGATATCGGTTTCGGTAACCACACCCAGGTATTATCCATGGTGAAATACCTTGCCGATAAGGTTGCCACAGCCTAAGAGAAGTTCACTATAGCTGTATATGTTCTCAGTTGTCAAGATAATACGCATATCCGAACCTAAGTAGAAGCACAATCTTCACAAGCTAAATAAATATTGTTGAACAGCTTCTCTATCTTGTCCAGAGGCGTAGATGCAAAGGCAATCCGCAGCAGGCTCTTCTCGCTATAACAAATTACCCCGGTACTATACTTGTTCAACAGCGCTTCCCAGACTTTATCCGGGTCTAAGCCTTTTAGCCGCACACACATGAAATACCCCGAATTGAAGGGAAGGGCCTCAAAATACTTAGCATATTCGCTATGTGCTTTTAGAACATCCTTAACCTTGAGGTAACGCTCTAGTATCTTCTTTTTGTTCGCTTGCTTTTCCTGCTCATGGGCTTCGGAGTTTAAGGCATGTAAAGCAGCAAATTGAGATGCGTGAGGAGAATTGGAGATGTTTCCCCTCACTGCTCCCGCCGTCTTATCTTCCAGAGCCTTGTAGAGCTCTTTGTTCCCGTCCCTGATGCTATAGGTTACGAATCCCACACGCAAACCCCAGGCATACTCCTCTTTGGTGATACCATCAACCTTGACAGCAAGAATGTTCCTATGCGCATGAGCTAACTTGGAGAACAAAGATTCAGTCACCGCTGCATCATCAAAGACAAGACCGAAATACGAGTCATCGAGAATGACAACAAGTTTGTTACCTGCTTCAGCAGCCTCTGTCAGGACGTTTGCTATGGCTTCAGCCTCTTCTGCCGTCGGGGTATAACCAGACGGGTTGTTGGGAAAATTCAAGAGCACCATCCTTTTCCCTATGGCATTTGAAATGACCGTTCTTCTGAACGAATCGACGTCGAAATTCTTACCCCGGAAGAGGTTGAAGAATTTCAGCTTTGCACCGTATGCGTTCGTAAACACCAGATCATAGTTCTCCCAATATAGGTCGGACAATATGATATCGTCAGTCTCCTCGACAAACATGTATCCCACTATGCTGAGTCCATTGGTGACCCCACATGTAACTACCGGCACGCTGATTTCCTGTGCATTCAGTGAAGGATTCTTAGCCTTTATTAGCTCCTTCCACTTGTCCCGCAGTGGTTTAATCCCTTCGCTAGGAGCATAAGGAAAGACATCCTTGCTATCGATTTCAAAGTAACGGGCGATGCTGGAAATAATCATGGGTTTGCCGTCGTCTTCGTAAGCAGTGCCGATAGTAGCATTGATTTCCTTGCCCTTGGCTGCCATTCCCTGCGCCAGGATACCCTTTGCCGGGAAATATATTGCCTTCCCCCTCTTAGACAAAAGCTCAAGAACTGCTGCGTTGTGAGTCTTTAATATCTGATTAAGTTCTTTAGCCTGAGCATTGAGCGCTGCCATTTTGGGTCCTCCGTCCTGCTTTTATACAAGTGTACCATTATACCTTTTTTAGAAAAGACTTTTCTGGCAAATGGAACCGCAATCGTAACGCCCAGTATTTCAAACAAGGCCCATTCAGAACCTGCTATAATTCCTCAGTATAAACTAAGCGTGAGGAAACAACATGGCAAAAAGAAACGTCAATTTTAATCCCGGCCCGGCAGCTTTGCCGTTGGAGGTTCTCAAAACCGTGCAGGAAGAGCTCCTCGATTACCATGACAGCGGGATGTCAATCCTGGAGAGTTCCCATCGCGCCAAAGAATTTGAAGCCATCAATGACCGGACAATCGCGCTGGTACGTGAACTGCTGGAAATTGGCACTGATTACCATGTACTATTCATGGGCGGTGGCGCATCCACTCAGTTCGCCCTGATACCCATGAACTTCATAGATGATGGTCAGATTGCCGCTTACGTGGACACCGGCGAATTTGCTTCCAAAGCTTTGAAGGAATGCCAGATTGTAGCCAAAGCACATGTGGCGTTCTCCTCCAAAGAAGAGAAGTATCGCCGGCTGCCAAAGATGAGCGAGATAAAATACCCGGAGAATGCGGCCTATCTCCATCTCTGCTCGAACAACACTATCGAAGGAACACAATTTTGGGAGTTCCCGGATACCGGCAACGTTCCACTAATAGCAGATATGTCTTCGGATATTGCCTCGCGACGACTGGACTTCAACAAATTTTCACTTGTATATGCCGGAGCACAGAAGAATCTCGGCCCGGCTGGTGTGACGCTGGTAATCGTTCGTTATGATTTTCTGGCGAAATGCAAAAAAAACCTTCCCGCCATGTTGAGCTACAAGACCCATGCGGATAACAAATCGCTATACAACACGCCTCCGGTATTCGGGGTTTATGTCATGAAGCTGGTGTTAGAGTGGATTAAGGGCAAGGGTGGTCTAGAAGGAATGGAGAAGCTCAATGCGGCCAAGAAGGACTTGCTGTACAGCGCCATAGACGCCGCCCCCGATTTCTATAGAGGCACTGCCGACAAGAGTAGCCGGAGCTGGATGAACGTCACCATGCGGCTGCCCGATGAAGATTTGGAAAATAAATTCATCGATGCGGCTAAGAAAGAAGGCTTGCTGGGCATTAAAGGTCACCGCTCAGTCGGCGGCATCCGCTTCTCCATCTATAACGCGGTATCTCTCGAGGATATACAGAAGGCGGTTGACTTCATGGGCAGGTTCCGCAGGTCTGCCTGAAATTAGTGATACAGAAACACACTGTTTGGCACAGCGTATATCTGCATCAAATCGTTAAATATATATAAGCCCGCTTTTGATACTGTCCACACATCTTCTGAGCACAAATCAAGTTGAGGCAAAGCGGCGCTTGCCGACTTTGATCTTCCTGCCCTTGCCTATTCTAGCCATGTCCATGTCTTCAGTGATAGTCTCATCACCTATCTGAATGGCACCTTGAGATAGAAGCCGCCTTGCCTCGGAGCGGCTCTTGGTCAATCCCATTCTGGTCAACTCAGCCGATAGCATAACACCACCCACCACATCAAGGAGCACCACTTCTTCGGGCATTTCTCCTTTCTGAAATACACGCGCGAAATGCTCTTCAGCTTGCTGAGCGCCCGCAGTACCATGAAACTGAGCCACAATCTCATGCGCCAGCCTTTTCTTCACCACCATAGGATTGATAGAATGGCTCTCCATCTGTTTCTTGTATTGACTGATTTCTTCATCTGGAACGTCGGTCAATAGCTCAAAATAGTCCGTAATCAGATTATCTGGAATAGACATCACCTTGCCGTACATATCCTCAGGTGCGTCAGTAACGCCAATATAATTACCCAGGCTCTTGCTCATCTTTCGGTTACCATCCGTGCCCACCAGCAACGGCACCAGAAACACCTGCTGCGGGCGCTGGCCCATCATCTGCTGAAGCTCCCTACCTACAAGACAGTTGAATTTCTGGTCGGTGCCGCCAAATTCTATATCAGCTTCGATAGCCACCGAGTCGTATGCCTGAAGCAAAGGATACAGCAGCTCAGTGATAGCTATTGGATGGCCAGTGCTATATCGATTCCCAAAATCTTCTCGTGCCAGGAACTGGGCCACGGTGAACTTGCTGGTAAGCCTGATAACATCTTCCAGGCCGAACTTGCTAAACCACTCGGTCTGCCACCTAACCTCGGTCTTGTCCTTGTCCACTACTTTAAAGAACTGCTCCATGTAGGTCTTGGCATTGACCAGCACTTCCTCTCTGGTAAGCATAGGACGAGTAGCCGACTGCCCGCTAGGGTCGCCAATCTGGGCTGTCCAATCCCCGACTATGAGAACAACACGGTGACCCAAGTCCTGCAGTTGCCTCAGTTTTCTCAAGCCTACAACATGTCCCAGATGAATATCAGGACAACTTGGGTCGAAGCCCTGCTTCAGCCTCAACGGCTTGCCCGATTCCAGCAGCTTCAACAGCTCAGCCTCAACTATTGTCTCGGCAACTCCACGCCTCAATATCCATTTAAGCCTCGCATCGCTCATGGTTCAGTCATGCTCCCCTTGGTAAATCTGGTTTATCTTATGTCATTCTGAGCGCGTTTGTCATCTCGAACGCATTTGTCATTCTGAACGCAGTGAAGAATCTCCAGACCCTCACTCCGCTCAGAGTCAAGATGACAGCAAAATTATCCTTCTTTCTCGGCCCTTTTCTCCAACATATTCCGTGCTTCGCTAACGTCTTTCGCCATCTGGGCTTTCAGCTCATCAACACTACCAAAACGCTTCTCATCGCGCAGTTTATCCACCAACTCGATAGTCAGCCTTCGACCCTTCAGCTTTCCATCGTAGTCCATTATATAGGTCTCGACTAACCGTTCCCCACTCCCAAAAGTGGGGCGCACACCAATATTGGTCACTGAGGGCAATAAATCTTTGCCAACGTGAGCCACAGTAACATAGACGCCATCGCCCGGCAGTGCTTGGTCTGGCCCAACATCGATATTTGCCGTGGGAAATCCCAAAGTTCTGCCTCGCTGGTCGCCAGCTACCACCTTGCCAGTCAAGCTAAATGGCCGCCCGAACAACCTCTGCACTTTGGCAACATCGCCGTTTGCCAGGGCAGCGCGAATGGCACTACTGCTAATCACATCGCCATTGACAACCACGGGCGATATAGCCTCAACCGTAAACCCGATCTCCTCCCCTAGAAGCTTGAGATACCGAGCATTCCCCTCCCGATTCCTCCCCAAAGCGAAGTCTGGGCCAACTACCAACCCTCGCATTTTAAGATGCTCCTTGAGCAATTGCGCAAACTCCTTGGCACCGAGTTTAGCTATCTCCTGGGTAAATGCCAACGGTATCACAAAGTTAATCCCCAGCGCCCTTATCAACTCCACCCGAGTATTCAGGTCGCTCAACCACATCAGCTTATGCTCAGGATGCAGCACCTTTTGCGGGTGACACCTGAAAGTAACCACGCCACTCAGGAGACCCTTTTCCCTAGCCTCATCTCTGAGTCTGGTCAGCAAAGCCTGATGCCCGATGTGAACTCCATCGAAGACGCCGATGGTTAGCAACGTCTCCCTTTCGGGCTTAATCTGCGACAGTTCTTCCACAATACGCATAACCAATCATCAAATTGGCCGCTCGGAGGCATCGGCCAAGAGAAAACTTTACCTATGGGCTGGCCAGCCGCCTGCCAACAGCAGCAGCTACAGGAGCCAATAGCTTCATCAGCTTTCGAAAATTATCGAAGTTAAGCGACTGGGCGCCATCCTTCAATGCCGAATCCGGATTGGGATGAACCTCCACCATTATGCCATCGGCGCCGGCGGCTACTGCAGCCAGTGCCATAGGAGTAACCAAATGCCATTTGCCGGTGCCATGGCTTGGGTCGGCGATAATAGGCAGGTGGCTAACTTTTTCAACAACCGGGATGGCACTGATATCCATGGTATTCCGCGTATAGCTCTCGAATGTTCTGATGCCACGCTCGCAGAGTATGAGCTCCTTATTCCCCTGCGCCAAAATGTACTCCGCAGCCAGCAGCCACTCTTCGATGGTAGCTGACAGACCTCGCTTTAACATCACCGGCTTGCCTGCCTTGCCCGCTTCCTCCAAGAGAAAAAAGTTCTGCATATTTCGAGCACCTATCTGCAGGATATCAGCATATCTGGCAACAAGGTCAACATCGGCAACTGTCATAACCTCTGTGATTACCGGCAACCCAGTCTCCGCTCTCATCTGAGCAAGTAATTCAAGACCCCTTTCCCCCAAACCGCGGAAGCTGTATGGCGAAGTGCTTGGCTTAAAAGCGCCCCCTCTCAGAACGGTAGCCCCCGCAGCTCTCACCGCATGAGCCGTCTCAAAAAGCTGTTTTTCGCTTTCCACGGCACAGGGACCAGCGATGACTACTACCTCCTTGCCACCAATAGTCACACCACCAACCTTTACCCTGGTATCCTCTGGATGGAACTCGCGGCTTGACAGCTTATAAGGCTTGCTAACACGTATGACCTCATCAACACCGGGCAGGACCTCAAGAGTATCTTTCAGCTCAGGATAAATCTGCCCCAGCACACCGATAATGGTCCGTTCCACGCCATGCGAAAGATGTTCCTTAAGCCCGGCAGCCCTGATGCGCTCCATGACAGCGTTAATCTGCTGATCGGTTGCGCCTACTCTCATTACTACTATCATGGTTTACAGCCACCTACTACGATGACTTATTCATATCATCGCGCAGCACCTCAGTGCCCCTTAGATATAGATGCACAATATCCTCGTTACGCTTCTCTGTATTGAACAACATGAGGACTCTGAGGCAGCGGGGGAAGCCATCCGGCACATCCATTTCCTGGCTACACAGCAAAGGAACCTGCAACCAGCCTAATTCACGAGCCGCCGCTGCAGGAAAGGCAGCATTGAGGTCAGGAGTTGTGGTAAACAGAATGCAGGCAACATCATCTATCCTCACCCCGTTGGCATCCACCATCTGCCGCAGCAACTCCCGGCTGGCAGCGATAATAGCATCTTTGCTGTTTTGGGGCACTGCGGTAGCGCCCCTGATACCTCGACACCACAAGGCGAATACGGCTCTCCTTCACAATTGGACTAATAGATTACCCCTTTTGCAGGTTCATCGTCAAGGAAACACTATTTGCCTATCGGCTGTTGCGAGGGTAAACTAATTACTATACGGAGGTCATGTCATGGACAACAGCCAGAGGCTAGGTACAATCTTGGGATTGATGATAGCGATGGTGATACTCTGCAGCGGCACTGCCTTTATCAGCTACAGCTATGGCCAGCACATCGGCTATAGCTCAGGTTATCAATCGAGGCACCAGTCCACTCTCAGCCAAATGGACGTCCAGATTCAAGCCAAACAGGCTGACTACCAGGCCGGCTACGAAGCAGGGCGCCAGGCAGCCTTGAAAGACACCTCCAACCGCTTCTCCCTGCGAAACCCCACCTTTCAAGAGACGATGGATTTTCTGGCCAGGGACAAAACCAACGAAAATAAATACGTCGAAGGGCAATACGTCTGCGTGGATTTCTCCCATGAAGTGAACAACAATGCCGAAGCCCAGGGAATCCGTTGCGCGGTAGTTGACATCTTCTACCCCGAGGGCAAAGGGCACACCATAGTAGCCTTCGAAACTACCGATAAGGGCTTACAGTTTGTGGAGCCACAGTTCGACCATCTGGTCAGCGTAGAGGTGGGCAAAAGCTATTCGCAAACTAACAGATACAAGGCGCCGCCAGGAGACGATACCATCCTGCGCTACTTGATAACCTGGTGATAAGCGGGCAAATAAAAAGGCTAACTACAGCATCACCACTACGGTAGCTTCGGTATCAGAAACGTTTTCTACCCTCAATGGCATTCCTGGCATCGATAGCAGGTATCTCTGAGAGCCATCGCGGCTGAGAATTTGCACCCCCATTTCCTCAGTAACAGTTAATGACCCAGCCCCACTATCCGTCCACTCCCCAACTAGCTTATTAGGCATAGCAAGGCTGATGCCATGAGTGCCATCGCGTATAGTCATCACCCGAACCGTAATGCTCACTTCACGCTCTTGAGCCATTCATCCTTCTCCTTCGCCTGTGGGAGTATTGTATCATATCGTTCCCCGCAAGTCTTTTAGGACTTGCCAGACTGTGGTAGAATAACGCGTAAATTCACAGGGAGGGGAGTTATGAAAGTTAAAGATGTTATGACCTGGAACGTGGTCACTATTCCCGGCGATACACCCATAATGGAAGCCAAGAAGATCATGCAGACACACAAGGTTTTGCGAATACCTGTCGTGGACAAGGGAAAACTGGTGGGTATTGTAACCAAAGAACGCATCGACCGCCAGGGCCCATCGCCGGCCACCAGCCTCAGCGTTTGGGAAATCAACTACCTGCTAGCCAAAATGACTGTAAAAGAGATAATGCAGAAGGATTTAGTCACTGTCACCCCCGATACCTCAGTAGAATACGCGGTAGCCTTAGCCCAGTCCAAAGGTGTGGGAGCACTGCCTGTAGTAGACAGGGGCAAGCTGGTAGGCATAGTCACCACCAACGACTTCTTCTACAAGGTTCTGAATCCTATGCTCGGCATAGGCAAGCCAGGCGTAGTCAGACTCCATATCACCAAAGGAGCCGACCCCAAGAACCTGACCCCGGTCCTGGACTGCATCATGAAGAGCGGTGCCAAGATCGACGGCGTGCATACTATGCCGCCATTTGAGGGCAGGGAAAAGGACCTACGGGTGCAGGTTGAGACCAAGGACGTCAAGAAATTGATAAGCGACCTCAAGGCGAAAGGCTGCGCCTCCGAGATAGTGGAACGGTAAGAACTCAAAAAGGTCATTCCAGAACACTCGAGTAGTTTGTTGCCACGTTGGCTAATTGACCCGGCGGATTATTTGACACAATAGTCCCGCTCACGGAGGTATCTCATGGGAAATATGACCATTGTTGTCGATAGCGCCTGTTGCCTGCCTGAGGAAATCAGGAAAGAGTACGCTATCGAAGTGGTGCCTCTGAATATACATTGCCAGGGCGAATCTTATCAAGACGGCTTGGACATTATCCCCCAACAAATCTATGCACTGCAAAGGGCTGATGAGATCCTTACAACGTCAGCCCCACCACCAGGGACATTCCTCGATATTTTTTCCCGTTTGGCCAAAAGCAGCAAGGATATCCTTTGCCTCAGCGTTGCCTCTACCTACAGCGCCACCTTCTCCTCAATGCAATCAGCCATGGACATAGTCAGGAGGCAACTGCCCAAGCTTCGAATAGAGTTGATAGACTGCTACACTGGCTCAGCAGCTCAAGCTTTAGTCGCTCTATCCGCAGCTCGGGCTGCAAAGTTAGGCCACAGTTTAAATGACATCATAATAAAAGTTCAGCATGTCATCCCCAAAGTCGAAATCAGCCTGGTACTCGACACCTTGAAATACTTGGAAAGAGGCGGCAGAGCACCTAAAATAGGAGCCTGGGCAACATCACTGCTCAGGCTAAAACCGGTTGTCACCAACTCGATGGGACGGGCTCGCCTTTTGGGAATGGTGAGAAGCCGAGCCCAGGGAATTGACCGCCTGGTCAAATCCATGAAAGAAAAGGCAGGCCCAAATAAGCTTCAAGCTATCGTCGTGCACAGCGACCTTGGAAAAGAGGCCAGGCTACTGGAAAACCGTCTCCACACAGAGACCAATTGCAGCGAAACCTACGTCACCGAGGTCAGCGCAGTTGTGGCTGCTCACATCGGCCCCGGGGCTATAGGCATCGCCTTCTGCCCTTCTGAATAACAATATGGAGAATCCGATGCTACTGGCTAGCGGTCTCTTAATTGTAGGCGCCTACCTTTTTGGCTCTTTCCCCTATATGCTCCTGTTAGGCAAAGCCAGGGGAATAGACCTGTCCCAAGAGCCAGATTCACATCAAGCACTATGGAGCAAGGTCGGCCGTCTGGAAGGCATTTCCGGAGTGTTGGTCGATATACTGAAAGGTGTCATCCCCATCGCTGTCGGATTCCTGCTCAACTTCGAGTTGGCGGCGATTGCCGCCGCCGGTGTCGCAGCGCTAATCGGCCAGATGTGGCCGGTCTTCGAGAAGTTCGACGGCGAGAAGGGTAACACCACCGGCGCGGGCATGATACTGACCTTTACCATGTTTCTCACTGCAACCACCTCCCCCCTTGCCTATTGGGTCTTCATCCTCACTATCATTCCGGCCCTGACCGGTTTTTTCATCAGGACAATTCCTCGCTTCATGTCCCCAGGTCAAACAATGGATGAACGATTGAAGCTGGGCGGGCCGGCCAGCAATAGCCTGCCGCTGGGAATGCTCGTCGCCTTTGCGGTAGCACCGCTGTCATCATGGCTTCTGAACCAACCCGTGGAAATGACCGTGGCGCTACTGGCTCTGTTCATCCTCATCGTACTCCGCCGCCTCACTGCCAACCTGGGTACCGACCTCAAAGAGCACAGAACAAGCACAGGAAGCATCTTGCTCAACCGTTTCCTATACGACCGCAGCCACCTGTAGCGATTTGAACCACTGAGTTTCAACGGCAGTTCAGCAGGGTGGGTGCAACACAGCGAAACCCACCTTCAGCCATCCCTGATTCTGCAGAGGACAGACCACGAGACTTGCAATGGTGGGAAAGAGGCTATTAGACCAGTCCCTGGATCGCCTGGAAATACTTGCCCTCGGTCTTTATTGATGGTGCGATTACCATCTTGGCCTTGTGCACATCCCTGATGGTGAGAGCACCACAGACTCCCATACAGGTCCGCAGGGCGCCGACGAAGTTCTCAGTGCCTCCGGTAACCGAAGTCGGCCCAAAGAGAAGCTGTTCCAGGGTAGTCCTGGCCCCCACCTTCACCCTGGTACCCCTGGGCAGTGCAGGATGAGGATGTGACATGCCCCAGTTGTATCCTTTCCCTGGAGCTTCCTTAGCCTGAGCCAGGATAGAACCCAACATCACAGCATCAGCTCCAGAAGCAAACGCCTTACACAGATCGCTCCCCGTTCGAATGCCACCGTCGGTAATAACCGACACGTATTTTCCCGTTTCTTTGAAATGAGTTTCACGTGCAGCGGCACAGTCCATGGTTGCCGTGACCTGTGGCACGCCAACCCCCAGTACCTCCCTGGTAGTACAAGCAGCCCCGGGCCCAATGCCTACCAACAGTCCATCAATGCCAGTCCTCATCAGTTCTAACGCTGCGCCGTAGGTAACGCAGTTGCCCACCACCACCGGCATTTTCAACTGGCCGCATAGCTCGGAGAAGATAAGCCCACGGTAGCTTTTGGAGATGTGGCGGGCAGTAGTAACTGTGGACTGGACTACAAGTATATCGGCACCAGCCTCTTTAGCCACAGGGGCAAGACGCTTGGTGGTTGCAGGAATGAGCGATACGGCACAGACAGCTCCTGCTTTCTTAACCTTCTGGATGCGGTCACCGATAAGATTTTCTTTAATCGGCTCGGCATAGACTTTTTGCAATAGCGCTGTGACCTCGCCATCCGATGCCTGGGCTATCTTGGCGATTATCTCTTCTGGCTTTTCATACCTGGCCTGGACGCCGTCCAGATTAAGCACAGCCAGTCCGCCGAGCTTATGCATGGTGCCAGCGAAGGTGGGGTCAACAATAGCATCCATAGCTGAAGCCAGGATAGGAATAGAAAATTTCAAATTACCGATAGTGAGTTCGGTGTTGGTCTGGTCGGGATTGACGGTGATGTCACCAGGGACAATAGCCACCTCTTCAAAACCGTAAGCTCGCTCCATTTCTTTGAACTTCGGGATGGCCATGCTTGTCCCCTTGAGGTTATTAGAGGAGACTATAGCAAAGGGCATCAGTTTTAGTCAAGCTGAATCTAGGCACACCACAGACGCCACGAATACTCACACGTGTCACTCGCTTTCTGGTGGCCGTCGCCGCGGATTACCTGTGGATAGATGACACCCAGAACGTCGGTAAGCTATAATTAGGCGATTTGGCCGTGCCAGCACTATATGTCGTGGCTACCCCAATCGGCAACCTGGAAGACATCTCACTGAGGGCTTTACGTTTGCTAAAAGAAGTGAAGTTGATTGCCGCCGAAGACACCCGCAGCACGCGTCACCTGCTCAAGCAATACAATATAAAGACCCCACTGACCAGCTACCATGAGCAAAACAAGCGAGCCAAGCTGGGATATCTCCTGGACTGCCTGGCTGAGAAGGACGTAGCGCTGGTATCCGAGGCAGGCATGCCAGGCTTGAGCGACCCAGGATACGAGTTGATTACTGCGGCTATCCAACAGGGCATGCCCGTAATACCCATCCCCGGGCCTTCGGCAGTTATTACGGCGCTGGCAGTCTCAGGACTGCCAACAAATCAATTTGTTTACCTCGGCTTCTTGCCCAGGCGAAAAGGAGAAAGGCGGCGTTTGTTACAATCTATGGTTGATAAGACATGGACCGTAGCGGCTTTCGAGGCTCCACATCGGCTTATCGAGTCGCTGGAAGATGCCCTGGAGATTCTGGGGGATAGAGAAACGGCGGTTTGCCGCGAGCTTACCAAGCTCTACGAGGAGGTTTTTCGGGGGAAGCTGAGCGAAGCCATAAGACACTTCTCACAGCCCAGGGGTGAGTTTACCTTAGTTATCGCCGGCTGCGCCCTGAAAGAGCCACAGGTCAGCAAACTGTTGGAAAAAGAGTTAGCTGCGCTTTTCAGGCAGGGACTGGGGGCCAAGGAAGCAGTAGCCATATTATCCCGCAAAACAGGCTTGCCCAGGAAAAAGCTGTATCAAGCCTGGCTAAGAATAGCAAAAGGAGAATGAAGTATGCGACGCGGTCTTACAGCTACAGGTCAACTAAGGTGCCATGCATGCAAACGCAATATTGAGCACGGCGAGCGCTACCTGCTACAAGGCGAGGATGGAAAAGAACAACGCTGGTGCCTTGATTGCTGCTTGAAAAAGGGAGAGGCCGCTGATGTAGCTGATATAAAAGAAAAGGGGGAGAGACACATCACATTTTTCCCGTCCAGCAAATTCGAAGACAAATAGCAGCCACCGAGATGTATCAATGACTGAAAACATTCTTGTCGCAGTAGCTTGGCCCTATGCCAACGGCCCGTTGCACATGGGACATATCGCAGGCGCCTACCTGCCTGCCGATATCTTCGCACGGTATCATCGCCTCAAGGGCAAGCATGTTCTGATGGTATCCGGCAGCGACCAGCACGGCACCCCTATCACCCTCCGAGCCGAGCAGGAAAACAAGACCCCCCAGGAGATAGTGTCCAGGTATCATAAGGAGTTCCTCGACTGCTGGCAGAAGCTGGGCATATCCTGGGACCTGTTCACCACCACTGGCACGGCCAACCACGCTGAAGTTGTCCATGACCTTTTCCTGCGCCTGTTAGACAAGGGATATATCTACAAGGACAGCATGCCACAAGCCTACTGTCCGCAGTGCAAACGCTTTCTACCCGACCGTTACATTGAGGGTACCTGCCCAAACTGCCAATATCCCCAGGCTAGGGGAGACCAATGCGATGAGTGCGGCAGGACATTGAATCCCAGTGACCTCCTCGACCTCCGCTGCCGTATCTGCTCGGCTGTGCCCAGGTTCGAAAACTCGGAACATCTCTTCCTGCGCCTCAGCGCCTTTGAGGACAAGCTCAAGGCGTGGGCAAAGAATCAAACGCACTGGCGGCAGAACGTGCTCAATTCTACACTGGCGTTTCTGGAAGGCGGGCTTAAAGACCGCGCCATCACCCGAGATATAGAGTGGGGCGTGTCCGTCCCTCAACCGGACTTCGAGAAAAAACGCATCTACGTCTGGTTCGAGGCAGTAATCGGCTATCTCTCAGCCAGCAAGGAATGGGCAAAGTCCAAAGGCGATGCCTCAGCCTGGGAGCTTTTCTGGGAAGGCAACGCCAGGAGCTATTATTTCATAGGCAAGGACAACATCCCCTTCCATACCATTATCTGGCCTGCAATGCTTATGGGATACGAAGGCCTCAATCTGCCCTACGATGTGCCAGCCAACGAGTTCCTGACCATCGAGGGCAAGAAGCTCTCTACCAGCCGCAACTGGGCGGTGTGGCTGCCCGACTACCTGGAGAGGTACGCGCCCGACCCACTGCGTTACCTGCTATCCATAGCCATGCCCGAGACATCTGATACCGATTTCTCCTGGCGCGAGTTCGTTCGGCGAAACAACGATGAGCTGGTGGCTACTTACGGCAACCTGGCACATAGGGTTTTGACCTTCACCCAGCGTAATTTTGGTGGAGCAGTTCCCACCCCAGATAAAATCGATGCCCAGGGTCAAGGGCTTCTGGAATTAGCGCAGACAACATTGAATGACGTGGACAAGCTCCTTTACGGATGCCACTTCAGAGAGAGCATCAGGTCGGCGATGTCCCTGGCGCAGGCAGCCAACCGATATCTCGATGACAAGGCGCCCTGGAAAACAATAAAACAGGATAGCCAGGCTGCTGCCACATCGGTCTATGTAGTGCTCTCTGTACTGTCTGCCTTGAAAACCATTTTCTACCCGTTTCTGCCATTTAGCTCCCAGAAACTTCACAGCTATCTGGGCTTCGAAGGCAAGGTAGAAGATGCCGGCTGGAGATTCAAGCAACCGGTTGCGGGGCAGAAATTGCCCAATCCAGAGCCTCTGTTCACCAAGTTAGAGGAAAGCATCATCGCTGAGGAAACCGCCCACCTGGGAAGCAGCTCGTAGCCTTGTCGGTAGGTAGCGCCAATGGGTTTGAATAAGATATATGCGCCGATTGCGGATGACCTCGAGGAAGTAGAACGCTGTCTGCAAGAAGCGGCTCAGGTTGACGACCCCCTGCTGGCGGAATTACTCAAATACGCAGTGGAAGGTAGCGGCAAGCGATTAAGGCCAGCTTTCACCCTGCTCTGCGGCAAGTTCTATCATTACAACCCTGCTCTGCTGGTCCCCATGGCGGCTGCGGTGGAACTGCTGCACACAGCCACACTGGTGCACGATGACATTGTGGACCACTCGCCAGTTCGCCGTGGTAAGCCAACAGTTAGCCACGCCTTTGGAGAAAACAGAGCGTTGCTCCTCGGCGATTACTTGTTTGCCAAGGCAGGCAGACTGTGTGCTGACACGGACAACTTGAAGGTTATCAAGCTCTTCGCCCAAACACTGATGACCATCTCAGGAGGAGAAGTCAGGCAAACTGCCTTCACCTTCGACCTCAAGACGGCGCGGGATTACTACTACTCCTGGATAAGCGCCAAGACAGCTTGTCTCTTCTGCCTCGCCTGTGAGTCAGGTGCAATCCTGGGACAATCGCCTGAAGAGGCCATCACCGCCATGCGTGATTACGGCCACAATCTCGGCATGGCTTTCCAGATAGCAGATGACGTGCTGGATTTTGTCGGAGAGCAAGGTGAAATAGGCAAGCCGGTCGGCTCTGATTTGACTGAAGGTGCAGTGACACTACCATCGATACTATATGCCGAGTCTCACCCTGACGATGATATCATCAAGACTGTGTTAGCCAGCAAGGATGCCAGGGACGTGGCCAGAGCCGTGGAGAAGATAAAGAACTCATCTTCAATTGGCAAATGCCTGGATATCGCTTCAGACTTCTGCTCGCGAGCCTGCCGGGCTATCGAAAAGCTGCCCGACAGCATCTTCCGCAGCTCCCTGGTGGATTTAGCCAACTACGTCATCACCCGCCGCAAATAACCCCCGACTCCACACTCGACACCTTTGGCTTTTAACTTCTGACTTGCATTTGAATAGAACTGACTAATTCCGTCTTTGCAGCAATTGTGAGTGTCCCATTTAAGCCGGAGGAAACTGGGGATTGTCATTTAATATTGATCTAATGCAACTACAAGAAAGACAGGACATGTATGAGTGGATTATTCAATGGCTAGCTCCAAAATATCGTATCAAGGACCCTAGTAAAGTTATTAAGCAGGACTAATAGCATATAGGAGTTGGCTATTGCGCTGGCTTTATAGGTTTTGCTGTCTTCACAGGTCAATGGCTTCACAGATATTATGGAGATAACGCCCTTAGACGGAGTTGCTATAATATAATAGGAGCCTAGCTCATAACAAAAGGTAGGACAAGCTAAGGGGTTGTGAAGTTCTTTGTATAAGGTAGCCAGAATAATGATGATGTTAACGCTATCCAGAAGGGCAACAAGGTGGGAAAGAGGATAGTCAGGCGCACCACAGGCAAAGCAACTGGCAGGACATTGCGGAAGCTAATTAAAGTAGAGTCTAGAAGCACTACATATCTGGCTGACAATCTCTTAGGCTTGGGGGATTCCCTGAACAGTTATTTCCAAATCTAGTAGACCTTGAGCAAATATGGGTAGCAGGCGGAAGAGAAGGCAGTCTGAACGCAGGCTTGCCAGGGCTAGAAGGCGTACTCCAATTACCATTTGGAGCGTCGTCATTATCGTCCTGGTGATTTTGGCGATTGGGTTGGCTCGAACTTGCAGATAATACAAAATAAGCAAACACGCAGCACCGCCGACCGTAGATTGTGGTAGCCTGTTTCCCCAGGTGCTGCCCGCTAAGGATGACCGCGATGCCTTGATGGTTGGTAAGCCGACAATGGTTGGCTCATGGGATAAACTTTTAGGGCTGTTAACGAGTTAATATAGATTAAGACGGAGCATCAATGCTCGAGACTGATTGACACAAACAGCCAAGGAGGTTTGATATGAAAAGAATCAACTGGCTTATCGTAATCGCACTATTATTGCCGCTTGCAAACGCTGTCGCTTGCCAATCCATTGGCAACCAGAAGATGGAAATTCGTCCGGCGCCGATACATGAAGTCAGGGTGGCTATTGCCGAATCGTACCCGCCCCAGGTAATGGTCTATATCCAGGGTGGGCTTACTGATGGCTGCACCACCTTTCACGAGCTAAAAACGGAGCGCACCGGCAACACAGTAAATATCATCGTAACCACGCAGCGCCCCAAGAATGCGGTGTGCACGCAGGTCTATGGCCAATTTGAGCAGAATGTGAACCTAGGCAGCGACTTCGTCTCGGGACAGACTTACACAATTAAAGTCAATGACAAGACCACCAGCTTCGGGATGCAGTAGTGCGCATGCAAGGCCGCTTTCCCGGCTCGTATCCAACACTCCCATTGTCATTCTCGAACGCCTTTTCTTGGCCCTTCTGAACGCCTTTTCTTGGTCATTCTTAAGTCCTTCGACAGAAGGATGAAGAACCCCTCCGCCCCTCTTGCAACTTGCATCTTGCATCTATTGACTTTCGACTGCCGACCATCGACTACCGACTAGCGACGAGTCCACCCGTTGCCTGTTTCATACGTGTCACCCGCCTTCGGGTGACCGTTTGTACTTGGGGAAGGGTCACCTGTGGACAGGTGACATCTAGAAACTTGCATCTTGCAACTTTGGTCGCCCACCAAGACACCATCCGGCCACAATTTAACGAAACGATGAACTGTTATCACCGCATACGCTGTAGCGACCTGTTGCAAGACTGAAATCCAGGCATTTTCTCAGAGAAAATTTCAAGAACGGTCGCCAATGTTCCACCAAAAGCTGATTACATACAAATCTGGATGTCAAAAGAACCGCTACAGTTAGACAAAGCCTTGGATATTCCACAAAGAGTCAGTTAGCTCTAATAACTCATGAGTCGATCTAAATGATTTGTGCTTCTGACCTTGAAGAAAAATTGTATGAGGGTTTAAATATTTACCCTGGAGCAGACAAGCCTAGAAGGTTAATTAGATTAAGCCGGTAATTAGCATATACTGAATCAATGGACGAATTGCAGATGGTTCATACTCGTAAAAATAGTGCTGGTTTTAGGAATACATACCCAAATGATAAAATGGCAGCTTCGCGCCCGGTGTTCAAATCACGGAATATTACTCCCGTGTGAAATTAATAGCCCTTTCAATTGTAATTGAAAAAGCGGTCTCCCTGGGTATGCTTTTATGCTGTCTTCAGCTTTCCTATCACTTCTTGACGCCAAGGATCTCGCGAGCCTCTGAGGGTGAAGCGACCTCCCGGCCCACATCACGCACAATACTTGCCAGCGCTTCCACAAGAGCTCCATTATCAGTGGCTTGTTCTCCGTTGGGGAGATAGAAGGTATCTTCCAGTCCTGTCCTGACATTACCACCCAGCTCAAGACACC